>JAYTAY010000164.1:0-4372 GCA_043737255.1 Luteimonas sp. | reverse complement strand
AATGCTTGATTTCAACAGAGACGATTGCTCGTGCACGCGCGACGCTCGCTCAAGACTTGTCTCTCGGCCGTGAGAGTCATACCAAAGGTTCTCAGTGTTGAGGCATACCTCCAACGTGTATGGCCCAGGAGTCGCTTCAGGTTTGGCCAATAAACAGTACGGTCCCACCCGCTTGCCTCCGAGTTGGGGGTTCACGTTGCTTCCAATACGTTTGGCCATGCCGCGATCTTGCATTTCCAGCATCCGAGAAATGAAGCGCCAAAGGTCAGGAACTTGATCCGTCAGGCTTCAGCTCCTCCATGTCAAAGGAACCATCTGCCCAACTTGGCGGAGTGATGATCATGAGTGCTGCCAACACAAGAAAGCGCCTAAGCCCCTAACGCCTAACAGGCCGGTCCGCAGTGCGGATTCGGCGCGCGGGATTGATACGTAAAGTAAGGCGAAGTTTTTTTCGGAATGTAGTTCTGATCGGCGCCCCAGCTCCACAACCTTCATTACCACCCCATGTACTGCCCACCATTCGCCGACAAATTCGCGCCGGTAATCCAGCTCGCTTCGTCAGGGATGAAGAACGAAACCGCATACGCGATTTCATCCGGGCTGCCGAGGCGTCCGGTCGGGATCTGCGCGACGATCTTGTTGCGGACTTCCTCGGGCACGGCCATGACCATGTCGGTGCCGATGTAGCCCGGCGACACAGTGTTGACGGTGATGCCGAACTTGGCATTTTCCTGCGCCAGCGAGATGGTGAAGCCGTGCATGCCGGCCTTCGCAGCCGCGTAATTGGCTTGCCCGTACTGGCCTTTCTGGCCGTTGATCGAGCTGATCTGCACGATGCGGCCCCACTTGCGCTCGCGCATGCCCTCGATCACCGGACGGGTGACGTTGAACACCGAGTTGAGGTTGGTGTTGATCACATCGCCCCACTGCTGCGACGACATCTTGTGGAAGGTGGCGTCGCGGGTGATGCCGGCGTTGTTGACCAGGATATCGACTGGACCCAATTGGCGTTCGACCTCCCGCACCATCGCTTCGGCCTCCTCGGCGGTGGAGACGTCACCCTTGGCAAGCGCGATGTCGTAACCGGCCTGTTTCATCTGCGCCTGCCACTCGCGGGCCTTTTCCTCGTTGCGGTAGTTGGTGGCGACACGATGGCCGTTGTCCGCCATGCGCTTGACAATGGCGCTGCCGATGCCGCCGGTACCGCCTGTGATCAGAGCTACACGTGTAGTCATGCCGTTTCTCCATGTCTGCCGTCGGGGTGCGGCGCATGAATCGATTCTAGAGCAGGCATGGTCAGGGGGCTGTTGTGCGCTGCGGCGAGAATCACACCCGCAAGCAGGCTGTCGCGTTCGGCATAAGCGGCAGGGTCAGCACCGGGCTGAAACGATTGCTTGTGAGCCCCCGCCGCTGGAGGTTTGAGGTGTTGGTGAGCTGCAGCCCCTACGGAGCCTGCTTTTTTTGCTCGTCATTGCCGCTTGACCAGCTTCCTGTTGAAGGCCGCGGGAATGACGCGCAAGTGCAAGACTTTACCGCCTCAAGTCCCGACCCATCACTCAAAGTCGTAATTCATCTCCGCCGACGGAGGCGCCAGGAAGTTGCCCTGCACGTAGTCGACGCCGCTGGTGAAGAGGTTGCTCATGCTGGCGGGATCCTCGACGAATTCCGCGATCGTGCGGATGTTGCGCGCTTTCGCCTTCTCGGCAATTTCGCGAATGCGTTTCTGGTGCTCGGGCGTCTTCGATAATTCCTGCACGAAGGTGCGGTCAATTTTCAGGAAGGATGGCTCGAAGTGCGACAGCAGCTGCATCGAGTTCAGTCCTGAGCCAAATTGTTCCAGCCCAACCTGGCACCCCAGCGCGACGATCGATGCCCGGAAGCGTTGCGCATCGCGCAGGTGCGTGAACACCTTTGATTCGGTCAATTGCAGGATCAATGCGTTGGCCGGCGCATCGTGTTCCGCCAATTGACTGGCGATATGGGCGGACAGGCGATCGTCGTTGAACGACGCCTGCGACACCTTCACCAGCAAGCGCGTCGGATTATTGGCGCGGGCGCGATCGCCGATGATCTTGATCGCCTGGCCGGCGACCCAGCGGTCGATTTCGTCCATCAGGCCGTGTTCTTCCGCGATGGGCAGGAACGACATCGGTGGGACCATTTCGCCATCCACGCCGTCCAGCCGCAGGTAGGCTTCATACATCGCGCCGGGCTCGCCGTGCAGGCTGACCACCGGTTGGAAGTGCAACAGGAACCGGTTGTTGTCGAGCGCATTGCGGATGCGCTCGACCCACGCCGCGATGCGGTCCTCCTCGGCCCGATCCACGGCCCCGGGGTCGAAGATCTCGACGCGGTCACCGCCAAACCCGATCGACGACTTGAGCCCGTGGCTGGCTTTCGCCAGCACCTGTGAAACGCTGGCGATGCGTTCGCTGACCTGCACGCCGCCGATGCTGACGGTCACGCTGAGTGATCGTTCGCCTGCGTCAATGAGGTCTTTCGACATCGCGGTGCGGATCTGTTCGGCCAATTGCGAGGTGCGCGCGTGGTCGCTGTCGCGTGCCAGCACGGCGAAGCTGTGTTCCCCGAAGCGGGCGGCTTCGTCCGTATCACGCAGCAGCGGCCGGATGCGCTCGGCCAATGCGGCGGCGAGTGCATCGGCGGCATCCAGTCCGATGTCCTGCAACAGTTGCAGGTGGTGATCGGGTTCGATCAGCAGCAGGCCATGATTGGCGCCTTCCTGCGCCGCGGCCGCGACCGCGTCCTCGAGCGCATGCAGGAACGTCTGTCGATTGAGCAGGCCGGTGACTTGGTCGCGGCGACGCAGTTCGTCCAGTTCGCGTGCCAGTTCGGGATCATTCTCTTGCCGCCGGAAAACGATCTGCTGGCAGGCTTCGCCCTCATAGGTGGCCGCAGTGAATTCCATGACCGCGGGAAACCCGCTGCCATCCATGCCGCGGGCTTCCAGTTCGTAGCGCGGCGGCGGTGCTTCGCCCTTGCTCAGGCCTTTCAGCAGCTTCTTGAAGCCTTCGACGTGCGCCGGCGCGACCAGGTCCAGCAGCGACATGCCTTCGACATCCTCGAACGACTCGAATCCGAACATCTCGAGATAGGCATCGTTGGCACGGATATGCATACCCTCGTGCACGTAGGCGATGGGGTCCCGCGACGAGGCGATCAGCGCATCGCAGCGGCGCTCGGTCTCGCGGACCTGCGCCTCGAGCCGGCGCTGCGAGCGCCGTGCTTCCAGGTCGGCGAATTCGCTGCGCACCACCGTCCGCACATGATCGATGTGGGAGCGCAGGACGATGTTGCGGGCCCCCAGGTCAATCGCGTCGAGCACCGTGGTCTTGTCGATCTTGTCGAGCACCATGACCACCGGCAGGTCCTTGCCGCTGGCCTCGACCTGGCTGATGACGTCGGCGGCGGAAATCAGCTTGGAGTCCTGGGCCACCAGCACCAGGTCCAGCGGTTGCGACGACAGCATCGCGGGGAGATCCTCCGGCTGTTCCGGTCGCGAGGGACGCACCGCGACGCCGCCATTGCGCAAACCGCTGACGATCGCCTCGGCGTCTTCGACGCTGTCGTCAATGATCAGCAAACGAACCATGGTCTCGTTGCGGGGCTGCATCCATCCTCCTCGGGCATCTTGCAAACCGCCAAGATGCATGAAATCAATGCAGCAATATACTGAAAGGCATCAAGAAAACGTCAATTCTCACAACGGCCGCTTGCCGGCATCGCCTGCAATTTCGCGGACCAGTCGCGGCACCAGGTAGCCGGAGAGGCGTGCGGATAGTGCGGTATGCAGGTCCCGCGCGAGGTGGTCGGGGACTTCAAAATGCGCGGTTGCCGACACGCGGTCCAGCTGATGCAGGTAATAGGGCAGGGCGCCGGCGGCGAAGCTACGCTCGCTCAAGGCGGCCAGCGCGTCCACGGAATCGTTGACTCCGCGCAGCAGCACGGCTTGGTTCAACACAGTGACGCCGACCTTCCTCAGTTGCGCCAATGCCGCTTCCACGCCGCCATCAAACTCATTGGCGTGATTGGCATGGATCACCAATGCGGTCGGCCAGCGCAGGCCGCCCAGCCACGACAGCAAACCGGCATCGATGCGCTCAGGCAGCACTACCGGCAGGCGGCTGTGGATGCGGAATCGCTTGATGTGCGGAATGTCGGCAAGCGCGTTGGTCAATTCAGTCAGCCTGGAGGTCGCCAGCGACAGCGGATCGCCTCCCGACAGGATCACTTCGTCGATGCAGGCATCGTTGCGGATCGTCTCGATGGCGTCCTGCCAGCCATCGCGGGCGGCGGTCTCGTCGGAATACGGAAAATGACGACGAAAACAATAGCGGCAATGGATCGCGCATGA
>JAYTAY010000163.1:0-1767 GCA_043737255.1 Luteimonas sp. | reverse complement strand
GGAATCATTTGCTGGCGCCCATCGTCAACCCGCGCACCATGTGGCGGGAGACGAACAGCGCGAAGATGGTGACGGGCAGCACGATGAGCGTGCCGGTGGCCATGATCTTTCCCCACGGCAGCTCGTAACCCGACATGAAGCTCGTGGCGACGACAGGTGCGGTGCGCACCTCACTGCGCGTCAGCACGAGGGCATACAGCAGCTCGTTCCAAGAGAAGATGAAACTGAAGATCGCCGACACCGCGATGCCTGGCAGACCGAGCGGCAGGTAGATGCGCCAGAAAATATCCCACTGGTTCGCATTGTCCAGACGCGCGGCCTGCTCCAGGTCGGGTGGGATGGAGCGGAACTGGTCGGTGCAGATCCACACCACGATCGGCAGGCAGAACGACAGGTAGATCAAGATCAGCACAAGATGCGTGTCGAGCAGCCCCGCGCTCTTCGCGAGCAGGTAGATTGGCAGCGCCAGCACGATGGGGCTGATCATGCGGTTCGAGATGAACCAGAACCACAAGTCTTTCTTGCCGCGGAATTGGAAGCGCGCGAGCGAATAGGCCGCCGGCGTGCCGAGCATCACCGACAGCAACGTGGTGCAGCTTGCGACGATCAGCGAATTCTTGATCGCCTCGAACACGGTGTTGTCCTGCCAGATTTCGGCATAGTGCGCGAGTGTGGGCACGAAACGCCACACAGGCGGCGACGCAAGCAGGTCGGTCTGGTCCTTCAGGCTGCTCGACACCATCCAGTAAAACGGAAACAGCGTGAACACTAGCAAGGCGGCGAGGCCGAACAGGTGCAACACCTTGCCAGGCAAGCGGCTTTTCATCGTCGTCCTCATGCGTCGATCTCCCGGTAGAACACCTTGATGAAGAGCCGGCTGATGACGATCGTGAGGATCAGCAACAAGATCGCCTGCGCCGAGGCGGTGCCCATGTCGAAAATGCGAAAGCCCACGCGCTGAATGTAGATCGAGATGAGGTCAGTGGCCGCACCCGGGCCGCCGCGTGTCATCGTGAAGACCATGTCGAAGAGCTTCAATATGTCGGCCGAACGAAGAATCAGCACCGCCGTGAGGCCCGGCAACAAGTAAGGCAGTTGCACGTGGCGCAGCAGCGCCCAGTGCGAGCGCGTTTCCAGGCGAGCGGCCTCTTCCACCTCCACCGGCACCATCGACAATCCGGCCAGGAAGACGAGCGCGCAAAAAGGTGTCCACTGCCAGATGTCCATGATCGCGATCGCAGCGAACGCGCCGGCTTGGCTGCCCAGCCAGTCGATCGCCGGCAGGCCGAGCCACGATGCGAATTGGTTCGCAACGCCGAAATCGCGATTGAAGATCAGCCGACCGATCAGGCCGACGACCGCGTAGGTGGTGGCCAGCGGCACGACCAGTGAGACCCGCACCAGCGAGCGCATGAAACCCCAGCCCGGGCGGTGCAGCATCAAGGCGATAACGATACCGAGCGCTATCTCCGCCGGCATCACCGTCACGTAGAAGCGCGCGGTGCGGGCGAGCGCCTCCCAGAAAGTGCTGTCGGTCAGCACCGCGTGGTAGTTCGAGAGTCCGACGAACGGAAAACCGTCGCGCACACGGGTAAGGTTGTACTGCCGCAGCGAGGTCCAGACCGCGAAGGCGGTGGGGTAAATGCCCACGGCGAACAGCGTGAGCACCGCGGGCGCCAGGAACCACATCGGCGTCCAGCGGTTGTGGGCAAGTTGGTGGGGGCGCATGGTGGGCGCGCCGGAAGGCGGGGTACTCATGCGTTGGTG
>JAYTAY010000162.1:0-1768 GCA_043737255.1 Luteimonas sp. | reverse complement strand
TGGCGTACGGCGCGTCGCGGCTGTCGGTGACGTTGTTCACCGAATTGCGGCAGGTGGTGTTCGCGCGGGTCATGGCGCGCGTGGCGCGGCGGGTCACGCTGCAGGTGTTCCGGCACCTGCATGCCTTGTCGCTGAAATTCCATCTGGCGCGGCGCACCGGCGGCGTCGCGCGCGATGTCGAGCGCGGCGGCACCGCGATTTCCGATCTGCTCGACTGGACCCTGTACACCATTGTGCCGACGCTGCTGGAAGTCGCGCTGGTCACGGCTTATCTCGCCTGGAACTACGACTGGGGCTTCGTCGCCATCACGCTGGCGACGCTGGTGGCGTACATCGCGTTCACCGTGTCGATCACCGAATGGCGCACGCGCTTCTATCGCGCCTCGGTCGAAGCCGACACCCACGCCAGCGAACGCGCGGTCGATTCGCTGCTCAATTACGAAACCGTCAAATATTTCGGCAACGAGGAGCACGAGGCTCGTCGCTACGACGAGAACCTGATCCGGCTGGAAAACGCACAAGTGATGAGCCGCAAAACGCTGGCCGTGTTGAACCTTGGCCAGGTTTCCATCGTGGCGATGGGCGTGAGCGCGATGATGTGGCGCGCCGCGGCAGGCGTTGTCGCCGGCAGCATGACCATCGGTGACCTGGTACTGGTCAATGCCTTCCTGCTGCAATTGTCGGCGCCGTTGAACATGCTCGGCATGATGTACCGCGAGGTGAAGCAGGCATTCACCAACCTGGAACGATTGTTTGGCCTGCTCGACCAACGAATGGACGTGCAGGATCGCGATGATGCGATTCCACTGCAGGCGACGCGTCCGCGCGTGGCCTTCGAGCATGTCGAATTCGCCTACGACGCGCGCCGCAGGATCCTGCAGGACATCAGCTTTGACATCGCGCCAGGCGGCACGGTCGCAGTGGTCGGGCATTCGGGGTCCGGCAAGTCGACGCTGGCGCGGTTGCTGTACCGGTTCTACGACGTGGACGGTGGCCGCATCGCGATCACCGGCGCCGATGACACGGCGCGCGATATCCGCGAGTACACGCAGGCCTCGGTGCGCGGCGCCATCGCCATCGTTCCGCAGGACACGGTGCTGTTCAACGACAGCATCTACTACAACATCCTGTACGGGCGGCCGACGGCTACGCGCGCGGAAGTCGAAGAGGCGGCGCGGGCGGCGCACATTCACGACCTGATCGTGTCGTTGCCGGATGGCTATGAGTCGGAAGTCGGCGAGCGCGGCCTGAAGCTCAGCGGCGGCGAGAAGCAGCGCGTGGCGATTGCGCGGGCCTTGCTGAAGAATCCGGCGATTTTGATTTTCGACGAGGCCACCTCGGCGCTGGATTCAAAATCGGAACGTTCGATCCAGGCCGAACTCGATCGCATCGCGGTTGGTCGCACCACGCTGGTCATCGCGCATCGTCTGTCGACGGTGATGGATGCCGACGAAATCCTGGTGATGGACAGCGGCCGCATCGTCGAGCGCGGCAGCCATGCGCAATTGCAGGCGATCGATGGCCATTACGCGCAGATGTGGCGGTTGCAGCAGCAGGAGCAGCGTGCGGCGGTGGCGGCGGATGCCGGGACAACGATCGCGACGCAGGATGTTTGATCGATCACAGCGTCTGGCGTTGAATGAACCCTGCAACTTTCGGTCCGGCACCGTAGGGCGGAATCGACACGGTCGCTTCCGCCGAATGGGGTGAATCAACGGTCCCGATTCCGAAGCCGTGGAATACGGTGCCCGGCCATTTCCACTCAACT
>JAYTAY010000161.1:0-4393 GCA_043737255.1 Luteimonas sp. | reverse complement strand
CGAGTGAATCATGCGTCAGCAGGACGGTCAATGCGATGACGGATGTTCGCATGGCAAAGTCGAAGCAAGTCGTCATTCGGTGACATTTGTGGGAGGGGCTTCAGTCCCGACGCTCGCAGATTCGCAGCGTCGGGGCTGAAGCCTTCCACATGACAGCCATCTGATCGAGTCTCTGCAGGTGGGCTTGTGTTGGCTCCTGTAGAGCGGAGCCCACCTCTACTTCGTCCGCTTGTACGCGACCAGCGCCGCTTCACGGCTCGCCTTGAGATCGACAATGGGTCTGGATGGATATCCGGGCGCGTGCTTTTTCAAAGCATCGACATGTTCCCACGGCGCAAAGACTGCCTCGTCCGGCAACTTCGCCAACTCAGGCACCCAACGTCGCACGTAATCTCCCCGCTGATCGAAACGTTGCGCTTGCAACAGCGGGTTGAAGACACGGAAATATGGGGCAGCATCAGCGCCAGTACCGGCCGTCCATTGCCAACCCTGCGTGTTGTTGGCCAGGTCCGCATCCACCAGTGTGTTCCAGAACCAGCGCGCACCATGCGACCAATGCATGCGCAAATTCTTGGTCAGGAAACTGGCGACGATCATGCGCACCCGGTTGTGCATCCAGCCAGTGTGCCAGAGCTCACGCATCCCGGCGTCGACAATCGGTACGCCGGTCATGCCGCGCTGCCATGCCTCGAGTTTTTCGGGTGATGCCTGCGCCCACTCGAAATCCTGGAAACGCGGATTGAGGTTTTCATCCGGCGTCTGTGGAAAGTGATGCAACAGGTGATGGGAAAATTCGCGCCAGCCGAGTTCGCGGATGTAGCCCGCGACTTCGGCCGCGTTGCCGGCATTGCTAGCCTGCTGCAACTCGGTGGCGATGCGACCAGGAGCAATTTCACCGAAGTGCAGGTGTGGCGAAAGTCGTGAAGTGCCATGTTGTGCAGGAATGTCGCGGCTGTCGCGATACTTGGATAACGCACCATTGATGAATACATTCAGTGCGGCATGAGCGCCCGCCTCGCCCGGCGTGAACCGTTCCCAGAAACCGGCATCCCAACCAAGCGCAGGGGCGAGCTTCAGCGCCTCCAGCACGACGCCTTCCGGACCCTGCCTGATGGCGGTCAATGATTCAGGCGCATCGTGCAATCTGGGTTCGCGCCATTGCGACAACGCCGTTCTCCAGAACGGCGTGAATACCTTGTACGGATCGCCCTGCTTGCTCTGCAATTCCCACGGCTCATACAACAATGCGCCGTTGTAGCTTTCCGCACGGAGGCCTTCCTTGCGCAGCGCTTTCTTGATGGCAGTGTCGCGTCGCTCGATGGCGGGTTCATAACGTCGATTCCAGAACACCGCATCGGCGCCCGTCGATGCGATCAGCGTCTGCAAGGTTTGCAGCGTGGGGCCGAAGAACACGCGCAGATGCGAGCCACGTTTGCGCAACTGGGCATCGAGTGCCTGCAACGATTGATGCCGCCAGGCATTCGAGGCCTCGCCCGGCGCCCAGCCGCCCTCTTCATCCGGGGCATGGATGTAGACGGGGATGATCGCGTAGTCGCTTTTCAACGCCGCCTGCAGCGCCGGATTATCGGCAAGACGCAGGTCGTCGCGGAACCAGAGGATGGCGGTCAGCATGTCGTTACGCTACCGGATGCGGGTGCAGCGGCGGTGAATGCTCTTGATCTTGAAGTCGCCCCATCCCCACCCAACCCTTCCCTTGAAGGGAAGGGCTTTGAAGCAGCGGAGCCGGCATCGCGTACTCAATCCTCGATAAAGCGCACCCGCCGCGTGATCGAGCAGATCAATTCGTAGCCAATTGTCCCCGCGGCGGCGCCGACTATTTCGACGGGTAATCCCGGACCCCACAACGTCACCGGATCGCCGGCCTTGGCATCTGGCTGTCCACGCATATCGATGGTCATCAGATCCATCGACACGCGCCCGATGATGTCCGCGCGCTGACCGTTGACCATGACCGGCGTTCCGGCGGGCGCATGTCGCGGATAACCGTCGCCGTAACCGATCGCCGCCACGCCGACCGGCATGTCTTCGGGGCATTGCCACGTCGCGCCGTAACCGATGCGCTCGCCCTTGCCGATGCGGTTGACCGCGAGCAACCTGCTCGCAAGCGTCATCGCCGGTTGCAGGCCGAAGTCGGCCCCCGACTTGCCCTCGACGGCCGAAACGCCGTACAGCGCGCCACCGGGACGTACCCAGTCGCCATGCGAACCGGGCCAGCCGAGCACGGCAGCGGAGTTGGCCAGCGAACGCGAGCCGGAGAGCCCGTTTGTGGCTTCGGCGAATACCCGGAGTTGTTCGCAGGTTTGCGGGTTGTCGAATTCGTCGGAACTGGCGAAATGGCTCATCAGCACGATGTCGTCAGCGACACCCGGCAACGCCGACAACCGCGCGTGCGCGTTACGCACGTCGTCTGGCGCAAAACCGAGGCGATGCATTCCGGTATCGACCTTCAACCAGCAACGAATCGGGTCGCCCTCGCCCGCCTGCTCCAGCATGGCCAGCTGCGTTGCGTGGTGGACGACGGTATCGACATGCAGTCGTCTTAGTTGCGGCAGATCATCGGCTTCGTCAAAACCGGACAGCAGCACGATCGGCTGCGACAGTCCCACGGAACGCAAGCGTTCGGCATCGGACAGCGCCGCCACGCCGAAGGCATCCGCGCTTTCCAGGGCGCGCGCCACGCGCTCGAGCCCATGACCGTAACCATCCGCCTTGACCACCGCCATGACCCGGCTGCCCGGAGCGAGCGCGCGGATAGTGCCGAGGTTGTGGCGTAGCGCGTCGGTGTGGATGGTTGCGGAGGTGGGTCGGGCCATGCGGGCATTGTAGTGAGCACGCCGAAATGTCGGTGCGTCGATCTTTCGCTATGAAGTGATGGCTCGAGATTGGTACTGCTCAGCGTGCGTTGGCAGTGAGGTTAGCAGTCAATTCGTTTGCGACTGCATCCAGATTGTTTGCCAGCCGCAACCTCGCCACCCCATGGCCGCCCTCAGCGAGATAGTCGAGCCATTTGTTGAGAAAGGTATTCATGCGCAGGCGATGGCTGATCAAGGCCTCGGGTGGCGGGTACATGCCAATGACGTCCTGCCAGCGGCGGCCCACGTAGCAGTGCGTCGCCTCGGCCTGGCGCGCGTCGCGGTACAGGCGAATGAATGCGGAGGGATCCGGCTCGCCGGTCAGCGGATCGCGAACTGAATAAGTCAGGCGCAGCTCGGTGGTGAATCGATGTTGTTCGAGGATGTCGAGCCGCACATCGAGGCCGTCGCTGATGCTGGAAAGATAGACGCCGGCAGCGAGATCGGCCGGCTCGAACAACCGCGTGAGCTTCCCGAAATTCTCCGCATACAAGCCCATCAGCCAGCCAAAACGGCTAAGTTTGGGGATGCGGGCGACGCGGGCAATGGCAGTGGACATGGCCCGATCCTACACGCGAAAAAAGCTTTCGGGCAGCATTGACGAATGCTCCCAACGCGCCTAACGTGACGGTTCTCCGCACGCCACAACGGCCTGCGCGATCAGAACATCTCTCGATGGATTCCCAGCGTCGTCAGCACCTTGCCGGCGATCTCCTCGATTGACGTGTGCGTGGTGCTGAGGGTCGGAATGCGCTCGGCGCGAAACAGCGCTTCGGCCGCGGTCACTTCGCGTTTGCAGGTCTCCAGTTGCGCGTAGCGCGAATTCGGACGGCGCTCCTGGCGAATCTGCTGCAAGCGGGTGGGCTCGATCGTCAGTCCGAACAATTTTGCGCGATGCGCCTTCAACCGCGTTGGCAAGCGATCCTGTTCGAGGTCTTCCTCGGTCAACGGATAGTTCGCCGCGCGCACGCCGTAATGCAGCGCCAGATACACGCAGGTCGGCGTCTTGCCAGCGCGCGACACCGCCACCAGGATCAGGTCGGCTTCGTTGTAATCGATGCTCATGCCATCGTCGTGGGTCAAGGCGAAATTGATTGCATTGATGCGTCGGTGGTACCTATCGAAATCGGCGATGCCGTGCGCCAAGCCCACGCGCGACTGGCGTTGCGTGCCCAGCTCGCGCTCCATCGGCTCGATGAAGGGCGCGAACACATCCAGCATCAGCGCACCGCTTTCGGCGACGATCGCGCTCAACGTCGGATCCACACATGAGTTAACAACGACTGGCCGCACCCCATGACGCTCGCCTGCGGCCCGGATGGTGTTTGCAGCTTCAACCGCCTTGTCGGGAGTGTCGACGAAGGAAATCCGGTCGGTCACGAAATGGTGGTCGGTAAACTGGGTCAGCAGGCTGTGGCCGATGGTCTCGGCGGTGATGCCTGTGCCGTCGGAGAGATAGAACACCGGGCGCGAAACTGACATTCGATGGACTCCATTCGGAAGCGGTGAACGCCGTGGCG
>JAYTAY010000160.1:0-1770 GCA_043737255.1 Luteimonas sp. | reverse complement strand
CTGGTGCCTTAACCGCTTGGCGACGCCCCTTCGGTGAGATCCGACGGCCGCAAGATATTTCCTTGGAAACCTCGCATGCCTTCCGATCTCAACGACAGCTGCTTGCGCAGGCTGTCTACTTCGTTTCGAGCGCATCCAACAGCGGCGAACGCTTGGCACCTGCGGCGATCCAGGCGGTTAAGCCTGGAACCGGCAGTCCTGCCAGCACATGCAACGCACGTTCGGCGGATTCGCGATCTGCGAATTCGACGAAACACACACTACCTGAGCCGGTCAGACGCGGCGTACCGAAGCTGCGTAACGCGACAAATGCAGCCTCGACGGCTGGTTCGCGATGACGCAGGACCGGCTCGAATGCGTTGCCGAGCACCTGCCCTTGCAGGAATGGGTTCGAAACGAAGTCCGACATTGTCGCGGCTGGAGCATTTCGCGTCAATTCAGCGGACTGGAATAATTCGCCGGTGACAGCATGAACGCCCGGCGAGACCAGCAAATACCAGGCCGGCGGCAGCTCAAGCGCGGTCAGCTGCTCGCCAAGCCCCTCTGCCCACGCATTTTCGCCGCGAACGAACACAGGCACGTCCGCACCGAGGCGCAGACCGAGTTCAGCCAACCGATCAACGCCGAGATTGCAGCCCCAGAGCCGGTCGAGGGTTCGCAATACCGTGGCAGCATCGCTGGAGCCCCCGCCGAGGCCGCCGCCTGATGGAATCCGCTTTTCGATGGCGATATCCGCACCTTGCGATACGTTGGCTGTAGATTGCAGCAAATTCGCCGCGAGAATGATCAAGTCATCGGCTTCGGCCACGCCCGGCGCAGAGCGGCCATGGCGAACGATACGGCCGTCTTGGCGCACGCGTATCGAGAGGGTGTCGCCCCAGTCGAGGATGCGGAACACCGTCTGCAGCGCGTGATAACCGTCGGCGCGGCGGCCGACGATGCGCAGAAAGAGATTCAGCTTGGCCGGGGCCGGCCACACCGACCAGCCGAGGTCTGGGCCGACCGCACTCACGGCGAAGCGAAGGTCCAGTCTTCGATCACCAGCCGCACCCGGGCGTCGGCGGATTCTGCCTCGACACTGACCGGCAGATCCGGAGCGCCCACAGAGCCGCTGCGCCAAGCGCTGTAACGCACAATCCACCCGGACTGGCGCAACCACATCATTCGGCCGTTGGCGTCATAATCGGCTGATTCCAAAGGATATTCATGCGCGGGCATGCCGCGCACCCAACTGCCGAGCTGCTGCAGCGGCACGTCCCAGCCGGTAGTTTCAAACAACAGATCTTCCGCGAACTCGCCGTCGCGCGGGCCGCCATCCAGACCTTCGATCCGCCCGGATTCCGAATGCAGGTCGCCGATCAGGCGCCAACTCTGGCGCGTGATCGGCGCGCTGAGCGCAATCTCGTACCGTTTCAGGTCGCGCTGTTGCCACTCGATCCGACCACTGCCGCCCTTGTCGCCTTTGCTGATCGCAGCGCGACCGGAGAACGACCACGTCTCGTACTGCGACCACCACGCGGCGCTCGCGCGCTGATGTTCGGCAATGACTTCAGCCGAAGCCGGCGGCGCGGTGTTCACCGGCGCAGTGCTCGCGCAGCCGGCCAGCGACATCAGTGCGATCAGCGCAGCTGCAAACGAACGCGCACTCATGCGCCGGTCTTCTCCGGCAACGGCGGCAACACCACGCCGGTCTTGTCGATCGCACGCTTGAGCGAGCGGTTCTCCGGATCCAGCTTGCGCGACTCCTCGAAGTATTTGCGCGATTCGTCT
>JAYTAY010000159.1:0-4419 GCA_043737255.1 Luteimonas sp. | reverse complement strand
CCAACGCGTAAGCCTTCAACGCATCGAGATTGCTGGTGCTGACTTTCGGCAACGGTACCGAATCCTGCTCGATCGACTTGATCGCCTCGCCTAGCTTGTTGCGTAACGCACCTGTGACATCGTCGATGGAAGCGAGCGTTGAACTGACACCCACGCCGTCTGCTGACTCGGCATACACGGTCGTCTGCGAATGTGGATCGATCACTTCGGCGCTCACACGCACCCGTCCGCCTATTTCTGCCACTGTCGGCAAGATCACCGCACGCGCGCCATCGCGCAGCGCAACTTCCGATGCGATTGCGCGATCCAGCAACGTCCCCGGCTTGCGCTTCATCAACGCCAGCGTGTCGCGTACTTTCAGGTCACTCAGCACGTTGACGTAGCGCGACTGCTCCAGGCTGATGCGGAAGGCCTGTTCCAGCGATTCGTCGAGCACCGGTTGGCCGGTGAGGTTGCGCAGGTCGCCGACCACCACCCAGTCGCGCTCGCCGAATGCAATCGCCGGTTGCGGGCGCGTCACGAACCAGGCACCGGTGCCGAGGCCGATCACCAGCAACACTTCGGCAGCGAGTGCAGCCGGTCGCCGCCACAACGGAATATCTCGCCATGCCTTCGCACCGTTCTTCGGCGCGCGCAGCGGGGCGAAGCCGGGTTCTCCGACTTCGTAGACTTCCTGCCCGTTCGGCACGCCCTTGAAGCGCCAGCGGCCATACGATTTCCATAGCAGGTGTTCGCCGCGTTCACCGAGTTCACGCGCGGAGCGATGCATCAACGGCTCGGCGGTCGACGACATCAGTATCTGGCCGGCGCGTGCCAGCGTCATCAAGCGGCCCGCCATCGGCTTGGCCAGGCCTTCGACTTCCAGCGGCTTGGCGCCGACCTGTACGGCCTCGTCGCTGTTGCGCCACGTCAGCACCTCGCCGACGTGCAGGCCCGACCGCGCCTGCAGGGTCAGCTTCCGGTTCTCGCCGATGGTGCGCAGGCCGCGCACGTAGTCCAGTGCAAACCCCAAACCATCGATGGGTCGCTCGAACAACAACAGCAGGCCATCGGATCGATCGATCAAACGGCCGCGCCAGCGCTGTTGCAATTCAAGCACCAGCCGGTCGTGTTCGCGGAACAAGTCGGCTGCCGCGCCGTCGCCCAGACGCTCGACCAACGCAGTCGAATCACACAGGTCGGTCAACAGCAACGTGCGCAGTTGCGGGACGCCCGAATCCGTTCGTGGATCGCTATCGTTCATTGGCTTTGGCATCCCATGCGCTGCATGCCCTCACTCCCTGAGAGTCACGCCGTCCTGCCACTCGACACGATTGCCGCCAAGCCGCTTGGCGCGATACAACGCAGCATCGGCCAGCGCATAGCAATCGTCCCACTCCTGTTCCGGCGAGACCAGGCACGCGCCGATGCTGAGCGTGGCGATCTGCGGCGGCGATGGCTGCATCCGGTGAAGCGCGCGCGCGGTGGAGATCACGAAATCCGCCATCCGCATCAATTCCGCTGACGTGCCGGCCTTGATCACCAGGCAGAATTCGTCGCCGCCCAGCCGGCACGCGACATCCTCCGGGCCCGCGGCCGAACGCAGGATATTGGCCACGCCCTGCAACACGCGATCGCCGACCAGGTGACCGTGGTCGTCGTTGATGCTCTTGAAACGATCGCAATCGATCAGCAACAGGCCGCGTCCCGCCAGCGCATCGTCTTGCCGTCGCTGTTTCAGATGAATGTGGAAGCCGCGACGATTGCACAGGCCGGTGAGCTCATCGGTGCGGGTCAGTGCTTCGGTCTGGTTGAGCTGGTGCGTGGTGGTGCGCAGCGTATCGAACGCGGTCTGCAATTCCAGGTTGCGCCGACGCAAGCGGCCGATCAGGTTCTGCTCGTTGAGCACCACCCGCATGATCGCGCGACGCAGGAATTGCGACAGCAACCGCGGATCGCGGTCGGCCAGCGCATCGAACTCCTGCTGGCGCAGTTCGAGCAAGATGCCGGGGGATGTGGCGGTGGCATCGGCGCTGCGCGCGTGGTCACCGATCAGCAGGCCCAGTTCACCGAAGAATTCGTGCGGACCCAGCCGCTTGGCGATCAGGTCGTCGCCGAAATCCAGATCGACCGCACCTTGCGCGACGACGTACATGGCGGTGCCAAGATCACCGCGACGAAACAGGCGCTCACCGACCTGGATCAGTCGCGCGCGTCCCACCTGCGCGAACAATTCATATTCGTCCGCAGTCAACATCGCGGCGGGTGCCGATACGTCCGCATCAGCCGGACGGGCACTGTGGGATGCCGTGTTCTCACCATCCATTTTCACGGCCCCCGCGCGCGTCGAGGGACGAGAATACCATTTGACTTGGGCCATCTCTGTCTGACGCAGGCCCCGGCGGATTCCGGCCAGCGTCACCGGGCTCACGGCCTATTCCGCGACCAGGTTCACCGATTCGGGTGAAGCAACGGCCCTCCGGGCGAAGATGTCGCGACAGCGGCAATTGAGGGCGCGAACGTTGCGGGCGAGGTGAAGGTTCCATGGCACGTCATTCGCCAGCCCTCACACCCCAAGGGGACTTGCTGCGCGGCGAAGTCGGCGGCGCGTTCAGATTGAGGGTGTCAGAGGGCTTCACCACCTTCTCCTGAAGGAGAAGGAAACCTTCAAGCCGCCACGGCACGATCGTGGAACTGCTCCTCTTCGGTGGAACCCTTCAACGCCACCGTCGAAGAGTGCTGGCCCTGGATGGTTTGTGTGATCGCGTCGAAATATCCCGTGCCCACTTCGCGCTGGTGCTTGACCGCGGTGAAGCCGCGATCGGCGGCCGCGAATTCGGCTTCCTGCAATTCGACGAAGGCGCTCATCTGGCGACGTGCATACCCGTGTGCGAGGTTGAACATCGAGTAGTTCAGCGCGTGGAAACCGGCCAGGGTGATGAACTGGAACTTGTAGCCCATCGCAGCCAGTTCCAGCTGGAACCGGGCGATGGTTGCGTCATCCAGGTTTTTCTTCCAGTTGAACGACGGCGAGCAGTTGTAGGCCAGCATCTTGCCCGGATATTTCGCATGCATCGCTTCCGCGAACTTGCGCGCGAATTCCAGATCGGGCTTGCCGGTTTCGCACCACACCAGATCGGCATACGGGGCATACGCGATGCCGCGCGAGATGGCCTGGTCGAGGCCGTTGCGGGTCTTGTAGAACCCTTCGACGGTGCGTTCGCCGGTGCAGAATTCGCGATCGTTTTCGTCGATGTCGGACGTCAGCAAATCGGCGGCTTCAGCGTCGGTGCGCGCGACGATCAGCGTCGACACGCCCATGACGTCGGCGGCGAGCCGCGCCGCGGTGAGCTTCTCGATCGCTTCGCGCGTGGGCACCAGCACCTTGCCGCCCATGTGGCCGCATTTCTTGGCCGACGCCAGCTGGTCCTCGAAATGCACGCCAGCGGCGCCGGCCTCGATCATCGCCTTCATCAACTCAAAGGCATTCAACACGCCGCCGAACCCGGCTTCGGCATCGGCCACGATCGGCTGCAGGAAGTCGATGTCGTCGTTGCCTTCGGCGTGGTGCAGCTGATCGGCGCGCAACAGCGTGTTGTTGATCCGCTTGACCACCATCGGCACGGAATTGGCCGGATACAGCGACTGGTCGGGATACATCTCGCCGGCGATGTTGGCATCGGCCGCGACCTGCCAGCCGCTGAGGTAGATCGCCTTCAACCCGGCCTTGACCTGCTGCATGGCCTGGTTGCCGGTGAGTGCACCGAGCGCGTTGACGAAGTCCTGGGTGTTGAGATAACGCCAGAGTTTTTCAGCGCCAATGCTGGCCAGCGAATGTTCGATTGGCACCGTACCGCGCAGCCGCACCACGTCTTCGGCAGTGTAGCTGCGGGTCACGCCGGCCCAGCGCGGGTTGTTGTTCCAGTCGAGCTTGAGTTGTTCGGCGGTGGGCAGTGTGGTTTTCATGGCGATGTCCTTGGCGTGGGTCGGTTTCGGTTTGGTGTTTTTGCAGGAGCGCACCATGGGCGCGATGAGGCTTTCCTGGTAACGCCCATCGCGCCCATGGGGCGCTCCTGCAAATCAGGACAGGTGTGCGTATGCGGGCATGGTCAGAAACTCCTCAAGCGTGTCGCGGTGTGTGAGCTCGTCGAGCATCGCGATGGCGTCGCTGATCCTGTTTGCACCCGGCAACGATTGCCCCGCCAACTTCGACGGCAAGTTGAACAGCGTGCGTTCCAGCAACATGAAATCCAACCGCGTGCCGTCGTCCAGATGCAAGCCGCCGTGATGCAACCACTGCCACAGCTGCGCGCGCGAAATCTCCGCGGTCGCGGCGTCTTCCATCAAGAAGTGGATTGGCACGCAGCCGTGGCCAACGAGCCACGCCGCCAGATAGCGCACGCAGACCTCGACGTTGCCCTCGAACCCCCTGCGCGTGAT
>JAYTAY010000158.1:0-1780 GCA_043737255.1 Luteimonas sp. | reverse complement strand
CTGCGCAGTTTCGGCTTGCAGAACGGACTGCGCAGCCAGGAGTTCGTGCCGCGCACATTGACCCTGACGCCGGACCTGGGGCTCGTCGCGACCACGGCGGATGGCGGCGTGGTGATGATCGACGTCAACATGCAGGAACCGGCAAAAACGGTGCCGATGTTGATGATCGATGCAGTCGAAGCGCGTCGCGTCGATGGGCAAACGATCCGCTTGTCCGATGCCGGTGGATTCACGCTGGCGCCGGGGGATCGCGACCTGCGCGTGCAGACGCGACTGCTGGCCTACGACGACCCGCATGCGCATCGCTATCAGTCGCGCTTGATGGGTCTGGATGCCGATTGGGTGTCGCAGGGCGCCAGCAGCGAACGCAATTTCAGCAGCCTGCAAACCGGCGACTACGCGTTGCGATTGCGCGCGCTGGATCCCGCGGGCAATCCGTCCGCGGTGCGGCAACTGGAGTTCCGCGTGTCGCCGCCCTGGTGGTACACGCCGTCGGCCATGGTGGCATTCGCACTGCTCGCCGCGCTGTTGCTGTGGTGGTTGGCGCGGGCGTATCGCACACGATTGAAGCGCCACCACGCCTGGCAACTCGCCATGCACACGCGCGATGTCGCCGAGCAGGCGTCGGATGCCAAGACCCGCTTCCTGGCAACGCTGGGACACGAAGTCCGCACGCCGATGACCGGCGTGATGGGCATGAGCGAATTGTTGCTGGACACCGATCTCGATGTGCGCCAGCACGGCTATGTCGAATCGATCCGCCGCGCCGGCGATCACCTGCTGCGGCTGGTCAACGATGCGCTGGACCTGGCGCGGATCGAGGCCGACAAACTGGAACTGGTCATCGAACCGTTCGACCTGCGCGCGCTGGTCGACGACATCGTGGTGTTGATGGCGCCGATGGCCGACCGCAAGGGATTGCAGTTCACCGATGCGATCGCGACCGATGCGCCGCAGCACCTGCTCGGCGATTGCGGACGCGTCCGCCAGATCCTGCTCAACCTCATTGGCAATGCGATCAAGTTCACCGAGCGCGGCGAAGTGAGCCTGCGGGTCGCGCGGCTGCAGCCGCGCGGCGTCCGCTTCGAGATCATCGACACCGGGCCGGGGCTCAACGAAGATCAATGCGCGCGTCTGTTCCAGCGCTTCGAGCAGGCGGACGGCGCACGCACCGCGGCGCGTTACGGTGGCAGCGGACTGGGCCTTGCGATCAGCCAGGAACTGGCGGCCGCGATGGACGGCCGCATCCAGGTCGACAGCACCGTCGGCAAGGGCACGCGTTTCAAAGTCGAGTTACCGCTACCCGAAACCGATGGCGCCGCAGCCAACGCATCGTTGCCATCCAGGGCGGAACCCGCCGCGGATGTGTTGAGTGTGTTGCTGGTCGAAGACGATCCGACGGTGGCGGATGTGATCGTCGGCTTGCTGTCTGCGCGCGGGCATCAGGTCACTCACGCGGCACACGGTCTCGCCGCGCTGATCGAAGTCGCACGGACACGCTTCGATGTCGGCTTGCTCGATCTGGATTTACCCGGCATGGATGGCTTGGCGTTGGCGCAGCAACTGCGTTCGCAAGGTTTCAGCGCGCCATTGATTGCAGTCACCGCACGCGCGGATGCCGATGCGGAACCGCAGGCGCGTTCGTCGGGATTCGAGGGGTTCGTGCGAAAGCCCGTGACAGGCGCGATGCTGGCGACTGCGATCGAGGCATCAATGGCGTCTTTCGATGAGAAAACGTCGATGCCATCCACGATCCAGGCCGATTCAAAGGGGGAGTCAT
>JAYTAY010000157.1:0-4428 GCA_043737255.1 Luteimonas sp. | reverse complement strand
AAATCGGGTCTCCCATCCACGCAGCCGGGCGCGGCGGTTTTTCAGGCGTCACCGAATACAACAGGCACAGCAGCGCCACCATTTGCACGATGGTCTTGATCTTGCCGATGGCGGCCACCTTGACAGTGGCCTGCTGCCCGACAACGGCCATCCACTCGCGCAATGCTGAAACGGCAATCTCCCGACCGACAATCACTGCCGCCCAGAACGCCATCCAGGGCGTCGGATGGCCCTGCACGATCAGGAACAGCGCGACCGCGACCATCAGCTTGTCAGCCACCGGATCCAGGAACGCGCCGAACGCCGAATACTGGTGATAGCGGCGCGCGATCCAGCCATCGAGCCAGTCTGTGAGCGCAGCGAATCCGAACACCGCGGCGGACGCGAAGTTGGTCCATTGGTAGGGCAGATAGAACACCAGCACCAGCACCGGGATCATGAGGATCCGCGACAGGGTCAGCATGGTCGGTACGGTCAACGTCATTCCCTACTCCGCTTTCCCCGGTTCCTGCAGTCCGTGCAATGTTGCGTAGATGCGCTCGGACAGTGCGGCATTGATGCCTTCGACACGGGCGATCTCCTCGGCACCGGCCGCCTTCAATCCAGCCAACCCCCCGAAATGCCGCAACAGATTAGCGCGTCGACGCGGCCCGATGCCCGGAATATCTTCCAGCCGGCTACTGCTGCGCGTTTTCTGGCGGCGGCCGCGATGCCCGGTGATGGCGAATCGGTGCGCCTCGTCGCGGACCTGCTGGATCAGTTGCAGCCCGCGCGAATCCGGGCCCGGGTTCAGTTGGCGACCATCACGCAGCACCAGCGTCTCATGCCCGGCGCGCCGTCCTTCGCCCTTGGCAACGCCGACCAGCAACACATCGCTGATGCCCAGCTCGGCCAGCACCGAGCGCGCCTGGGTCAGCTGGCCGACACCGCCGTCGATCAGCAACAGGTCGGGAAGCACCCCGTCTTCTTCCATGGCACGGCGGAAACGGCGCTCCAGCGCCTGCCGCATCGCCGCGTAATCGTCGCCCGGCGCGATGCCTTTGATGTTGTAGCGGCGGTACTGGCTGCGCAGCGGTCCCTCCACGTTGAAGACCACGCACGAGGCGACGGTCGCTTCGCCCATGGTGTGGCTGATGTCGAAACATTCGATGCGTTGCGGCAATCCGGTCATGCCCAGCAATTCGCGCAACGCTTCCAGTCGTGCCTGCTGCGCGGCGTGGCTGGAGACCTCGGTCGCCAGTGCGATCTCGGCGTTGCGCCGGGCCAGATCCAGATAGCCGGCGCGTTCACCGCGCACGCTGGCCTTGATGTGGATGCGACGACCACCCGCGTCACTCAACGCGTCCTCGATCAATTGCTGCTCGGGGATCTCGCGATCCAGCACGATCTCGCGCGGCGGCGGTTGCTCGGCGTAGTACTGCGAGACGAACGCGGAGAGAATCTCGGCCGGGTTGTCGGCGCCGTTGATTTTGGGGAAAAAGGCGCGCGTGCCGAGGTTGCGACCGTCGCGGAATGCCAGCAGCAGCACGCAAGCCGCGCGCCCCTGCAGCGCGCAGGCGAGCACATCGAGGTCGGCGGCCTTGCCATCGACGTACTGCCGCTGCTGCTGCTTGCGGATCGACATGACCAGATCACGAAGGCGCGCCGCTTCCTCGAACGCCAGTCCCGCGCTTGCCGCTTCCATGGCCTCGCTGAGTTCGAGCGTCAGTTCGTCGCTGCGTCCGTCCAGAAACAATCCCGCTCGATGGACCGAATCCGCATAGTCGCCCGCAGCCACCAACCCGACACACGGCGCGCTGCAACGGCCGATCTGGTGCTGCAGGCAGGGCCGTGATCGATTGCGGAACACGCTGTCTTCGCAGCTGCGCAACTTGAACAGTTTGTGCATCAGGTTCAGCGTGTCGCGGACCGAGGCCGCGCCCGGATACGGACCGAAATAGCGGCCCTGCACCGCACGCGGGCCGCGATGGAACGAAATGCGGGCCCATGCCTCGTCGGTCAACAGCACGTACGGATAACTCTTGTCGTCGCGCAGCGAAACGTTGAAGCGCGGCTTCAAGGTCTTGATCAGCTGGTTTTCCAGCAGCAGCGCCTCGACGGCCGTGCGGGTGGCGATGATCTCCATGCGCGCGATCTGCGCCACCATGGTCGTCGTGCGATGGCTGTGGGACTTGGTGAAATAACTGGCAACGCGTTTCTTCAGCGATGCAGCCTTGCCGACATACAACAACGTGTCGTCGCTGGCGTACATGCGATACACGCCGGGCGCGGTGGTCAATCCGCGCGCGTAAGTCTTTCCGTCGAAACGCCGATCAGCAGCGACTGGAGTCCTTGCTCTGCTCATTCGCCGACAGGAACAGGGCTCAGCGTTCCGTCGCGGGTATCCAGTCGTAACACCGCATGCGCGCCGGTGTCCGCGATCCAGACCGTATTCTCGCTGCATGCCAGTCCGGCCGGGCTGTGCAGGGGTTGGTGCAACGCATACGTCGAAAGCACGCCGCCGCCAAGCCGCAAACAGCACAGGCGATCGTTGCCTGTGTCCAGGATCCACAACACGGGCTCCTTGGGGTCGATCGCGATCGCACAGGGATACTGCACCCGCGCCGCATGGCGCGGGCCATCGATGCGCCCGAACTCGAACGTGCTCTCGCCGAGCAAGGTCTGTACGCGGCCATCGCGCAGGTACACCGTACGCAGCGCCGAGCCGGCCGCATCGCAGGCATAGAGAACGTCCTGCCGCAGTGCAAGCGCAGTCGGCTGGGCGAATGACGCGGCCACACCGTTGCCGTCACTGACCGAGAGATGTCCCGAGCCCGCCACCGGTTCCAGCGACCTGTTCACCAGGTCGTAGCTGCAGATGCAGTTCTCGCCAGCCATCGCGATGTACAAGCGGTTGAGCGATGCCTGGATGCCACAAGGCTGGTCGAGCAGGGCAATGCCGTTGGCTGCACCCGCTGCTTGCGGTTCAACTCCGCGCCGACCGTTGCCAAGGATGGTTTCGGTATCACCGCTGCGCAAGCCGATGCAACGCAGCGCGTGATTGCCGGTGTCCGCGACAAACAACGCATCACGCTGCAAGGCCAATCCTCGCGGCCTTTGGAATGCAGCCACTGCAGCGGGCCCATCCTGCAAACCGGCGCGGCCGGTGCCGAACTGCCGCAAGATGTTGCCGGCGTGATCGCATTCCAGGATGCGGTGGTGGCCGCTGTCGGCGACATACAGACGGGTGTCGCTTACAGCAATGGCTGTTGGAAAGCATAGTGGTGTCTGCGGCATCGCGACCTGGGTCTGCAGGACCGCGGACTCGTCGGCGCCGGTGGCGCCCTGCCCGCCGCCGAGCATTGATTGCACCCGTTCCTCAAGCGTGCCGATGGGGCCGTCGCCGACCACATGATGCTGGATGTGTCCCTGGCGATCGATCATCAGGATCGTCGGCCATGCGCCGATCCCGAACTGCTGCCAGGCGGTCCACTCGGCATCCAGTGCGATGGGAAAGGACAGTGATTGTTCGATCTGCAGTTGCTCGATGCTGCGCGGATCGCGCTCGAAATCGAAGCGGGGCACCAGGATCGCTGCTACCTGCAGGCGTGCGCCGTAGCGCCGCTGCAGCTGCACCAGATCGTCGAGGCGTTGTCGGGTCCATGCGGAACTGGCGCAGCCGAACAGCAGCACCACCGGTTTGCCGCGCAACGCTGCCAGCCGCATCGGTGGCGACAGGCCGGGCCAGATCAAACGATGGGAAAACTCAGGTGCGATCGACGGCATGTGTGGGTGGTCGTTGCCGGGTGATGTTTCGATGGATGACGTCTACGAATAGCCCCAGTCGCGATTATGCGTCAAGCGCCTCGTGCAGCCTGTGGACGATGCCCTCGCCTGCAATTTCTATCCTCGCCCAGACGCGCTCGAAATCGGCGAGGTCGCCGGTATAGGGGTCAGCCAAGTCGTGTGCATCCGGCAATCCAGCCCATTCCAGCAGGCGCGCGATCGACGTCGGCGCACCGTGCGTGACCCGCGCCTGTATCTGTTGCAGCGTGGACTGGTCCGCGCACAGGATCAGGTCGAAGTCATCGAAATCCCCCGGCGCAAGCATGCGTGCGCGCTGCCCGGAAATATCGATGCCATGCGCAGCGGCGGTGCGGATTGCACGCGGGTCCGGTGGCTGTCCGGCATGCCAGTCACCCAGGCCGGCGGAATCGACAGTGACCCGTTCGCGCAGCATCGGATCCGTGGCGATCCGCGCACGCAGCCAGCCTTCGGCCATGGGCGACCTGCAGATGTTGCCGAGACATACGATCAGCACCTTCATTGGAGCGCGGCGAGATGCGCCTGGGCGCGGACAAGATCCTCAAGCGTATCGACACCCGGCGGAAATGGTTCCGGTGTCAGCTCGACCGCAATTCGCACGCCTGCTTCGAGCGCGCGTAACTG
>JAYTAY010000156.1:0-4430 GCA_043737255.1 Luteimonas sp. | reverse complement strand
TCAAACATGGGATCGACAGGCAATTAACCGACACGCTGAAAATAAAAAAGCGGCCATTGGCCGCTTTTTTTGTAGAGCGGAGCTTGTTCCGCTGCTTTTTATCGGTGCCAAAGAAGAACCTCTGGGCTGCCCCTCCTGCATTGAAAACGCCGGAACCGCCGCCTTTTTGCAGCAAGAGCGGCGGATCCGACGCGGCTCGCCCTGATCCGCCCTGCTAATTAGCCGACGGGTGGTGGCGAGATTTCATCCGCAATCGACGTATTCGACTCGCGCTCGTCTTCATCCAGCAACGACGCATCCACCCGCCCGATCGCCTGCAAGCTCTCATCAACCGCCAGACGGATCAATGTTACCCCTTGCGTGTTGCGGCTGACCTGCGAGATTTCCGCTGCACGCGTGCGCACCAGCGTGCCGCCATCGGAAATCAACAGGACTTCGTGGTGATCGCTGAGCTGGATCGCGCCGACAAGCTTGCCGTTGCGCTCGCTGGTGCGCAGTGCGATCACGCCTTGCGTGCCGCGGCCCTTGCGCGGGTAATCGGCAGCCGGCGTGCGCTTGCCGTAGCCACGCTCGCTGGCGGTGAGGATGTCGCCGTCGCCCTCGATCACGATCAGGCTCCGCACGTCCTCGCCCCTGGTCAACTTGATGCCGCGCACACCAGTTGCGGTGCGGCCCATGGCGCGCACCTGGCTTTCGGCGAAGCGCACGGCCTTGCCGTTCGACGCGAACAGCATCACGTCACGCTCGCCGTTGGTCAGCTCGACGCCAATCAAGGCATCACCTTCGTCAAGATTGATCGCGATCTTGCCGCGTGCAAGCCGGTACTCGAATTCCTTCAATGGCGTTTTCTTGACCGTTCCGCGTTGCGTGGCGAAGAACACGAACCGGCCTTCCTCGTACTCACGCACGGGCACGACCGCCTGCACTTTTTCGCCTTCCCGCAGCGGAATCCAGTTGACGATCGGGCGGCCGCGCGCATTGGGGCCCGCATCCGGCAACTGGTACACGGAAAGCCAGAACACGCGTCCGGCGCTGGTGAAGGTGAGCAGCGTGTCGTGGGTATTGACCAGCCACAGATGGTCAATGAAATCCTCGTCCTTGGTCGCTGCCGCGCTGCGCCCCTTGCCACCGCGCTTCTGCGCGCGATAGTCGCTGGCCGGCTGGCGTTTGGCGTAACCCGAATGCGACAGCGTGACGACGACATCTTCCGGAGCGATCAGGTCGAGGATGTCCAGATCTTCTTCGCTGGTACGGATTTCACTGCGGCGTGCATCGCCGAATTCTTCCTTGACGTTCAACAACTCGGCGCGGATCACGTCGAGCAGCACGTCGGGATGTTCCAGGATCTCGATCAAGCCGCGGATGGTTTCCAGCAGCAGCTTGTATTCGTCGGTGAGTTTTTCCTGCTCCAGCCCGGTCAGCCTGTGCAGGCGCATCTCCAGGATCTGCGTCGCCTGGATATCGCTCAACTGGTAGCGGTCATCGACCAGACCGAGACCGCGTGGCAGGTCTTCCGGTTTCGAGGCTTCGCTGCCTGCGGCGGCCAGCAAGGCACCAACCAGTCCGGCTTGCCAGGTCCTGGCAAGCATGCGTTCGCGTGCTTCCTGCGGATTCGCCGAGGTCTTGATCAACTCGATCATCTCGTCGATGTTGGCAAGCGCGACAGTGAGCCCCTCAAGGATGTGCGCACGCGCACGCGCCTTGCGCAGTTCGAAGATGGTGCGACGGGTGACGACTTCGCGGCGATGGCGGACGAAGGCTTCGAGCATCTGCTTGAGATTGAGCAGCTGCGGGCGGCCATCGACCAGCGCCACCATGTTGATGCCGAACACCGACTCCATCTGCGTCTGCTGATAGAGGTTGTTGAGCAGCACGTCGGCCGAAAAACCGCGCTTGACCTCGATGTAGATGCGCATGCCGTCCTTGTCGGACTCATCGCGCAATTCACTGATCCCTTCCAGCTTCTTCTCTTTCACCAGCTCGGCGATCTTCTCGATCAACCGCGCCTTGTTGACCTGGTACGGGATTTCGGAGACCGCGATCGCTTCGCGGCTGCTGTCTTCGTTGATCTCGATTTCGGCGCGCGCGCGCATGCGTACGCGACCGCGGCCGGTGCGGTAGGCGAGGTGGATGCCTGCAGTACCGTTGATGATGCCTGCTGTCGGGAAATCCGGACCAGGCACGAACTGCATCAGGCCTTCGACATCGATCTGCGGGTCGTCGATCAGGGCGATCGTGGCCGCGATGATTTCAGACAGGTTGTGCGGCGGGATATTGGTGGCCATGCCGACCGCGATACCGGCCGAGCCGTTGACCAGCAGGTTCGGGAAACGTGCGGGTAACACCGTCGGCTCGAGTTCCTTCTCGTCGTAGTTGAGCTGGAAGTCGACGGTTTCCTTGTCGAGGTCGCCAAGCAACTCATGGGTCAACCGCGTCATGCGCGCTTCGGTGTAACGCATCGCCGCCGCCGAATCTCCATCTACCGAGCCGAAGTTGCCCTGCCCGTCGACCAGCATGTAGCGCAGCGAGAACGGCTGCGCCATGCGCACCAGCGTGTCGTACACCGACTGATCGCCATGCGGGTGGTACTTGCCGATCACGTCACCGACGATACGCGCCGACTTCACATGCGGTTTGTTGCTGTGCGTGCCGAGCTCGTTCATTGCGTAGAGCACTCGGCGGTGCACCGGCTTGAGGCCATCACGCACGTCTGGAAGCGCGCGTCCGACGATCACGCTCATCGCGTAGTCGAGATAGCTGCGGCGCATCTCGTCTTCGAGATTGACGGGAATGATTTCTTTGGCGAGTTCGGCCATCAGGTCGTTGGTCTTTTTTTGGTTATTGTGTCCCGCGGGCGACCTGCGAAAGAGCTTTCGCGATGGCCTTTACGGGTGGGGTTTCGAGCCTGTGAATTCTATCACGCCGTGGTGGCTTGCGCCTTGCCAATTCCCATCCAGAAACAATCACTTACATGTGATTTTAGAGGTGTCTTGCGGGTCTCGCACGGTGGGCCTTCACCCAGCCCTCTTCCTTACAGATTCCGTGTTTGTGAGCCCGGTGCGACGCTCTTGATCACGCCGTGATCGCGGTTGCCGCGATGGAGAGCCAAGTCCCACCCTACGGACCGAAGGCGGCCTGCATGGACCCGGAGTCGGGATGCTCGATGATCCCCTTCTCGGTGACGATTGCATCGATCAACTCGGCCGGCGTCATGTCGAACACCGGGTTCCACGCATCGATGCCTTCTGCCACGGTGCGCGTGCCGGACACACCCAGCAATTCGCTGGGATCGCGGTGTTCGATATCGATCAGGTCGCCGCTGGCGGTGGCCATGTCAACGGTCGACGACGGCGCCACCACCATGAATTTCACGCCGTGGTGTTTCGCGGCGATCGCGAGCTGGTAGGTGCCGATCTTGTTGGCGACGTCGCCATTGGCGCAAATGCGGTCCGCGCCGACCACTACCCACTGCACCTGGCCGCCCTTCATCAGATGTGACGCAGCCGCATCCGCGATCAAGGTCGCCTCGATGCCGTCCTGCTGCAATTCCCACACGGTCAAGCGCGAGCCCTGCATCCACGGACGCGTTTCACCAGCGAACACATGCGCGATGCGTCGCTGCGCGACACCGGCGCGGATCACGCCGAGCGCGGTGCCGAAACCGGCAGTGGCCAATGATCCGGTATTGCAATGGGTCAGCACGCCACTGCCTGGCGCGATCAGCGATGCACCCAATATGCCCATGGTGCGATTCGCTGCGAGATCTTCGGTTTCGATCGCAAGCGCTTCGCGCTCAAGCGTATTGCGCCAGTCCGCGCCTGCAGATTCCAATACGCGCCGCATCCGCGCCAAGGCCCAGGCCAGGTTGACGGCAGTCGGACGCGCGGCATTGAGCCGCTGCATGGCGGGGTGCAATTTTAATGCAGCGCCGCTGCCATCCACTGCCTCGATGCCACGCGCGGCGAGCACCACACCCCATGCCGCGGCGATGCCGATTGCAGGCGCGCCACGCACGGCCAACGCGTGGACCGCCGCGGCGACATCGTCACTCGTGTTGCAGACGCAGTATTCGACGACGAACGGCAGCTTGCGCTGGTCGAGCAACTCCAACGCGTTGCCGGTCCAGCGGATCGGGCGGATACGGTCGTAGCGGGCATAGTCGATGGGATCGATCATGTGCCCATTATGGGAGTCGAGCATGGTTGGATTCATCTCCCTGCCGCGCCACCGCCTGTAAGCTGCCGCCATGCGCGTGATGCGGACAAGCCATCTGCAGGGATTTCTCGGTGCCCCCACGATCCTGGTGCTGGTTGGCGTCGCCATCATCTTGGCTGGGCAGCGTGTGCGTGCCGACAGCCGCTCGGTTGCGCACACCTTTGAAGTGATCGGGCAATTGGATCGTGTAGAGGCCAATCTACTTGAAGGCATCG
>JAYTAY010000155.1:0-1786 GCA_043737255.1 Luteimonas sp. | reverse complement strand
GCGCTGGCCTGGGCGTCATCGAACTCACCACGGCCCTGCACTACCTGTACGACACGCCCGAAGATCGCTTGGTCTGGGACGTCGGCCATCAGTGCTATCCGCACAAGATCCTGACCGGCCGCCGCGACAGCATCCACACGGTCAAGCAGAAGCACGGCATTGCCCCGTTTCCCAAACGCGAGGAAAGCGAGTTCGACACCTTCGGTGTAGGCCACTCGAGCACCTCGATCTCGGCCGCGCTCGGCATGGCCATCGCCAATGCTCACGCCGGCAACGATCGCAAGGTGGTGGCGATCATAGGCGATGGCGCGATGACGGCGGGCATGGCATACGAGGCGTTGAATCATGCGGGCGGCATGGAGCCCGAACCAAACCTGCTGGTGATCCTCAACGACAACCGCATGTCGATTTCCGAGAACGTCGGCGGGGTCACCAAAATGCTCGGCAAGCTGACTGGCAGCCAGACGCTCAATGCGTTGCGCGAAGGTGGCAAGAAGTTGCTCGGCGACAAGAACAAACCGACCGCGCGCTTCGTGCGCCGCTGGGAAGAGCACTGGAAAGGCATGTTCGTGCCATCGACCCTGTTCGAGGAAATGGGATTCCATTACACCGGCCCGATCGATGGCCACGACGTCAAGGCACTGGTCGCGGCGTTGAAGACCTTGAAGAAACTCAAAGGCCCGCAGTTGCTGCACGTCATCACGACAAAAGGCAAAGGCTACGACCTGGCCGAAGGCGACCAGATCGGCTACCACGCGGTGTCGCCATTCGATCCGACGCTGGGCCTGGTCAGCAAGTCGGGTGCGAAGAAGCCTACCTACACCGATGTGTTCGGCGACTGGTTGTGCGACATGGCCGCGGCCGATCCGAAGTTGCTGGCCATCACCCCCGCGATGCGCGAGGGTTCCGGCCTGGTGCGTTTCAGCAAGGAATATCCCGAGCGTTATTTCGATGTCGCCATCGCCGAGCAGCATGCGGTGACGCTGGCTGCCGGCATGGCCTGCGAAGGGGCCAAGCCAGTGGTGGCGATCTATTCGACCTTCCTGCAACGCGGCTACGACCAGTTGATCCACGACGTGGCGATCCAGAAACTCGACGTACTGTTCGCGATCGATCGCGGCGGCGTGGTCGGACCGGACGGCGCAACGCACGCAGGCAATCTGGATCTGTCGTATCTGCGTTGCGTGCCGCACATGGTGGTGATGGCGGCATCGGACGAGAACGAATGCCGGCTGATGTTGTCGACGGGCTATCAGCATGAGGGGCCGGCGGCGGTGCGCTATCCGCGCGGAACCGGTCCGGGCGTCGCGCTACAGGCTGATCTGGACACATTGCCCATCGGCAAGGCGCAACTGCGTCATCGCGGGTCGCGGGTCGCGCTGCTGGCGTTCGGTGCACTGGTGCCTGCGGCTGAAAAAGTTGGCGAAGAACTCGGCCTGACCGTGGTCAACATGCGCTTCGTCAAACCCCTGGATCGCGCGTTGATCCTTGAGTTGGCGAAGACGCACGACGGGTTCGTGACCCTGGAAGACAACGTCGTGTCCGGCGGCGCGGGTTCGGCCGTGGCCGAGTTGCTCGCTGCAGAAGATATCCAGCTGCAGATACTGCATCTGGGCCTGCCGGATGAATTCCAGCATCACGCGAGCCGTGAGGATTTATTGGCCGAGGCGGGACTTGATGCCGTAGGTATTCGCACTTCGGTGCTGTCGCGTTGGGCGCATTTGAAGAGCCAATTGCCGCAGACACCGCGCTCAGCGGCGTGAAGCATGCAATGCGCTTGCGTAAC
>JAYTAY010000154.1:0-1793 GCA_043737255.1 Luteimonas sp. | reverse complement strand
TCGGTTGACCTGGAAATCCGCCGCGGCGAGATCTTCGCGCTGCTCGGCCCCAATGGCGCCGGCAAGACCACGTTGATCAGCATCGTCTGCGGCATTGTCAACGCGACCTCGGGCACGGTGCTCGCCGATGGCCATGAGATCGTGCGCGACTACCGCGCGGCTCGCGCCAAAATTGGATTGGTGCCGCAGGAATTGTCGACCGACGCGTTCGAAAGCGTGTGGGCGACGGTGACCTTCAGCCGCGGCCTGTTCGGCAAGCCGCCAAATCCGGCGTACCTGGAAAAAGTGTTGCGCGACCTGTCGCTGTGGGACAAGAAGGACAGCAAGATCATGGCGCTGTCGGGTGGCATGAAACGCCGCGTGCTGATCGCCAAGGCGCTGTCGCACGAGCCCACCATCCTGTTCCTCGACGAGCCCAGTGCCGGCGTCGATGTCGAACTGCGCCGCGACATGTGGCAGATGGTGCGCGACCTGCGCGCCAACGGCACCACCATCATCCTGACCACGCACTACATCGAGGAGGCCGAGGAAATGGCCGACCGCATCGGCGTGATCAACAAGGGCGAGCTGATCGTGGTCGAGGACAAGGACGTGTTGATGCGCAAGCTCGGCAAGAAGCAGCTGACATTGCAGTTGCAGAACCCGTTGCAGCAGATCCCTGATGCGTTGTCTGTGCTGCCGCTGGAACTGGCCGACGACGGCCACGCGCTGGTGTACACCTTCGATACGCAGACCGAGGAAACCGGGATTGCTGCATTGTTGAAACGGCTGGGAGAGCTCGGCATCGACTTCAAGGATTTGCATTCGAGCGAGAGTTCGTTGGAGGACATCTTCGTGAATCTGGTGCGGGGCTCAGCATGAAGGCAGGACTGGCTCCGATGTGGTGCCGTCATCCCCGCGAAGGTGGGGACCCAGTGCCTTGCGCTCTTGAAACACAAAGTCGCTGGGTTTCCGCCTTCGCGGGGATGACGGACAGGGGTTTGTGGGTTCAGGGCGTACGGGAAGTTTCCAGTTCATGGGGGTGCCCATGAACTGGCACGCCATCCGCGCCATCTACAGGTTCGAGATGGCACGCACCTTCCGCACGCTGACGCAATCGATCGCCTCGCCGGTGCTGTCGACCTCGCTGTATTTCGTGGTGTTCGGCGCGGCGATCGGCTCGCGCATGGGCGACATCGACGGCATCAGCTACGGCGCCTTCATCATTCCCGGACTGATCATGCTGGCGCTGCTCAACGAGAGCATCTCCAACGCCTCGTTCGGCATCTACATGCCCAAGTGGGCGGGCACGATCTACGAACTGTTGTCGGCGCCGGTGTCGTACATCGAGGTGGTGATCGGCTACGTGGGCGCCGCCGCCACCAAGTCGGTGCTGCTCGGCGTGCTGATCCTGATCACCGCGCGGTTGTTCGTGCCTTACCAGATCGCGCATCCGCTGTGGATGCTGTGCTTCCTGCTGCTGACCGCGGTCACCTTCAGCCTGTTCGGTTTCATCATCGGCCTGTGGGCGGACGACTTCCAGAAACTGCAGGTGATCCCGCTGATGATCGTGACCCCGCTGACCTTCCTCGGCGGCGCGTTCTACTCCATCAACATGCTGCCGCCGCTGTGGCAGAAGATCACGCTGTTCAACCCCGTGGTGTACCTGATCAGCGGCTTCCGCTGGAGTTTCTACGGCGTGGCCGACGTCAACATCGCGATCAGTGTGGCCGCGATCCTCGGTTTCCTGGTGCTGTGCCTGCTCGCGGTCTGGTGGATCTTCAAGACCGGATGGAAATTGAAGGCCTAGCCAG
>JAYTAY010000153.1:0-1795 GCA_043737255.1 Luteimonas sp. | reverse complement strand
TGAAGTCGTTGTTGCTGGTGGAGTAAGTGTCGTTGCAACCCCGCCCGAGCACGTGCGAGTTGTTGTCACCCGTGTCCAGGCAACCGCCATTGGTTGTCAGGAATGCTTGTTTCACCCCGGAGCGGCCGATCTGTTCCAGACTGCCATCGGCATTGACCCGATACATGTTCCAGATCAGATACGGATGCTGGTCGTTGCCGTAGGGCGGGAAGTTCCCGCTGAACTTGCTGTACCACGGCATGCTCGCGGTATAGCGCGCGGTGCTGGTTCCAAGCGGATCGCCCGGCACCGTCGCTGCGATGTTGCCCTCGTTGACGTTGTTGCGCAGGGTCGAGGACGGCGCGATCACCACATCACCGCTGCCGCTTGCACCGGTGCAGCCATTGCAACGCATGTACTGCGCGGTGATCTGCTTCATGAACAGGTCGTTTTCATAGATGCCGCCACCGGGCGCCGGGTCGCCGTGCCAGGTGATGTTGTTGGACAGCTGCATCACGCCGCTGCCTTGCGCGACGACCGGTGCATCGAATTGCACTTCGCCGATCGTCCAGCCTGCGACTTCGGGCTGGCCCAGGCGCCGCGCCAATTGCGCACTGATCCGGATGTCGGAAGTACGTACGGCGAGCGTGCGGTCGTTATTGCTCAGCTCGTGCATCAGCCGGTCCACGTAGAACCACGGCGTACCGTCGGCTCCGACCAGATTGAACTGCTGCACCTTCTGTCCCGCCTTCCCCTGACGCGGCACCAGCCTGAAGTCAGCCAGCGCGATGCGCGTGCCACGTACGTCAAGGGAATAACCGCCGCGCGCGCGCAGTGCACCGCCATTGAATCCGTGCAGGTAACCGCGCTGCACATCGAAGCGCAGCTGCGTCGTGCGGTCGAGCTCGAAGCGCTCGCCCTCGTAACGGCCGACCTTGCGTGCATTGCCGGTCGTGGAAATGCGGATGCCGAGATCGGTCGCCAGATCGCGGTTCCAGCGTATCGTCACGCTGCCGCCGGCCGCGGCCCATGGACGCACCGCCTGCTTTGTCGTGGCGCCAGAGCGCTGCGGCAGCGTATCAGCCGCATAGGCGATGCCGAGGAGTGAAAAGCCACAGGCCAGGGTCAAGAGGCGGGTCGGGTTGCGCATGAAAGCTCCGGGGGCGTTGGAAGGGCGGGCGTGCGGGTCGCGGACTTAAAGGGTAACGCGATCCGTGAGTCGGCAGGGCCATGTCCTCCCGAACCGGTAGCAGTCCACAGATCAGCCGGCCGGAACCGCAGGATGAAGGCGACAGCGGTTGGGCGCTACCCGCTCGACTTCAATCGTCACGCCGTTCCGCGCATTGCGCTCGACGATCCAGTCCTCCCGGCGCAGCAGCCGTACGCCGCCATGCATGCAGTTCAGGCTGAACAGCAGCGTCACGCCGATCGGCAACAGGTGCCAGCGCTATTGCAGCATCCATTCGGGGTAGGCATGGACCAGCCACCAGGACAGCGTCTGGAACGCGACCGCCATCGGCATAATGAAGATGATGTTGACGCGCTGGTCGCGGAGGATGTCGTCGAGCAACGCGCGTTCGCCCGGTGAGGTGAAATCGGCTGCATGCCGGCGTACCACGCGCAGGTCTCAGGCCTAGAGGATCCAGACAGTCACGGCGTAAAACGTGTTGTGTGCGAACCAGCGTTCGGGGTCGCTGACCTGGCTCAACGCGGCGGCTTCGATCAGCGGCGCGGCGAAGTAGAGAAAGGTGTGGCCGAATTCCAGCGGCCAGCCGATGAACGACAACGTGCACCAGCGAACGCGACCAGAACACCA
>JAYTAY010000152.1:0-4453 GCA_043737255.1 Luteimonas sp. | reverse complement strand
GCTACGGATCAGGTGTTGAAAAGTTGTTCGGTGTCGCCAGGCAGCAACGTACGCCACTCGCCGCTCGGCAACTCCTGCAACGCCAAGCCACCGATGCGGCTGCGATGCAGGGTTTCAACGTGATTGCCGACGGCGGCGAACATGCGGCGCACCTGGTGGTAGCGGCCTTCGGTCAGCGCCACCCGCACCGATCGCGAATCCAGTATCTCCATCTGCACCGGCAGCAACGGCGTGGTCTCCGACTCCAGCAGCAACGTGCCGCTGGCGAACACCGCTGTTTCGTTGCCGCGCAGATCGTTGGCGAGGGTCGCTTCGTACACTTTGCACAAATGTGATTTCGGCGACACGATGCGATGCAGCAGCGCGCCGTCATCGGTCATCAACAACAAGCCGCTGGTGTCGCGATCCAGCCGGCCAACCGTCGACAACGACGGCGAGCGCAAGCGGAAACGCGACGGCAGCAGGTCGTAGACGATGCGTCCCGGGTCCTTGGTCGAACAGGTGTAGCCGACCGGCTTGTGCAGCATCAGCACCAGGCCTTGCGGTGGATCGAGCGGCTCTTCGTCGATCCGGATGTCCACATGCACTACTTTGTCGTCGGCATACAGCACTTCGCCTGCGGCATCGGTGACGCGGCCTTCGCGGAACATCGCGGCGACTTCCTTGCGGCTGCCGTAACCCAGGTTGCCGATCAGGCGCACCAGCCTCATCGTTTGATGTTTCGCAGCGACGCCTTGTTGAAGGGTTTGATGGGGCGCACCTTGGCCGGCATCGCCTTGATGGCCTCGACGATCTTGAAGCCATGCTGCTGCGCGACGATGCGCGCGGTGCCGAAACTCGCGTTCAACACCTCCTCGTACGGCAGGTGCCGGTTGGCGACCAGCCACAGTCGTCCGCCCGGCTGCAATGCTTCCGCCGCCGCGGTGATGAACCGTTGGCCGATGTCCGGCCGGCCAGCGCGGCCCTGCGCATGGAACGGCGGGTTGGTGACGATGAAGTCGTAGCGTGGCGACAACCCTTCGGTGACGTCGTGCCAGTGGAATTCGATCGCGGCACGCGACGCGAACGGCGCGAGGTTGATCCGCGCCAGATCGAGCGCGCGCGCTTCCGCCTCGTACAGATCCAGCGCAACGACGTTTGCGCAACGCGCCAGTATTTCCGTGGCGAGGTAGCCATAACCGGCGCCCAGATCGGCGCCGCGACCGGCAAGATCGCTGGGCAGATGCGCAGCCAGCAGGGCAGATGCGACATCGATGCGATCCCAAGCAAACACGCCGGGGCGGCTGGTGAAACGGCCATCGAGAATCGGACGCGGCGTGTCGAGCGTCGACCATTCGGCGGCCAGCGCGGCATCGGCCGCGCCCTGAAGCGGCGCGGTCCAGAACACGCGGCATTTGTTTTTCGACACGACGTGCAACGGCCCGGCGATGCGGGCGAGATCGGACTCGCCGGATTTCGCCCCTTCGTCGTTGGCGATGCAGGCGACGACCACGCCGCCGGGTTGCGTGCGTGCGATGGCATGTGCGAACAACGCGCGTGCCTCGTCGCGTTGCCGCGGCGGCAGCACCAGCACCAACGGATGACGGGTGTTGTCGTCTTCGCTACGCACCGTGATTCCGGAACGCTGCAGGCTGTCGACTTCCGGCTTGAAGGTCTGCTCGCAGACCAGTCCCGGCCAGGCGCGCTCATGCAGGGGCCAGCCGTCGCGTGCGCGCAGGAACAAGGCGGCATCGGATCGGGGCAAGTCACCGGAGGCGAAGGGGAGCAGCAGGGTTTCGAGTGCGTCAGTGGTCATGGTGCAAATTCTACGCGGGCGATCAGTGTTTCCTCCTCCCTTCGGGAGGTGGCGCGCAGCGCCGGATGAGGGTGTGTACTTTCAGGTCGCAGCGCACCGTCCGTGACTAGTCACTCTCCTGTCCTCAACCGCACCCCGAATAAAGCATTCGGGGGCAGGCTCTTCGGGCACCTTCTCCCGAGGGGAGAAGGAAAACTTCAACGCGATGTCACCCGCCAGATCACGTTGCCCACATCATCGGCGACCAGCAACGCGCCCTGCTTGTCGACGATCACGCCGACCGGCCGACCTTGGGCATTGCCCTTGGCATCGAGGAAGCCGGTCAACACATCGCGCGCTTCGCCGCTCGGCATTCCATTGGCGAACGGGACGAAGATCACCTTGTAGCCGCTCGCCGGTTGACGATTCCACGAGCCGTGTTGACCGACGAAGGCGCCATCGGCGTACATCTGCGGCAACGTGTTGCCGTTGGAAAACGTCAGCCCCAGTGATGCGGTGTGAGGGCCCAGCGCGTAATCGGGTTTGATCGACTTGGCCACCAGATCCGGGCGCGGCGGATTGACGCGCGCATCCACGGTCTGCCCGTAGTAGCTGTACGGCCAGCCGTAAAAACCGCCGTCGCGCACCGACGTCATGTAATCCGGCACCAGATCGCTGCCGAGTTCGTCGCGCTCATTGACCGACGTCCACAACGCTCCTCCCATCGATTGCCACGCCAGCCCGACCGGATTGCGCAAGCCCGATGCGAACACCCGCGTTGCGCCGGTGGCCGGATCGATTTCCAGGATCGCCGCGCGACTGGTTTCGGCCGGCATGCCGTTCTCGGCGACGTTGCTGTTGGAACCGACGCCGACGTACAGCCGCGTGCCGTCGTTGCTTGCCACAAGGCTCTTGGTCCAGTGATGGTTGATCGGCCCGCCTGGCAGGTCGGCGACCTTCATGCCTGCGGATTTGATGGATGTTTCGCCAGTGCGATACGGGAATTTCATCAACGCATCGGCGTTGGCCACATAGAACGTATCGCCAATCAGCGCCATGCCGAACGGGGACGACAAACCTTGCAGGAACACCGTGCGGGTTTCGGCGACGCCATCCTTGTCTGCATCGCGCAACAAGGTGATGCGATTGGCGCTGGGCACGCCCGCACCGGCACGTTTCATCATTGTCTTCATGATCGCGCCCTTGATGCCCTTGCCGTCCTCTGGCCGGGGCGGCGCGTTGGTTTCGGCCACCAGCACATCGCCGTTGGGCAAAACGTACAGCCAACGCGGGTGGTCGAGACCGTCGGCGAATGCATTCACGGCGAGGCCGGCTGCGGCTACCGGTTTCGCGCCGTTGGCCCAACCGGTGGCGGGTGCGATGTTGACGGTGGGGATTAATCGTTTGTCTGGCGCGGGCAGGATCGGATTCGGTCCCATGCCGTCCTTGACCGCGAGGCGCGCACTTTCGCCGCAACTGGGAAGGGTGCAGGCAGTCAGCGTGGCCAGTAGCGGAATCAGCAGTGCGTTGCGCATGGGGATCTCCAGTAGGTGGATGCGGATAGTCGAACATAAGGGGTGTTTGGTGGATGTCGTGATGGATCAACAGCCGACCCTCACCCCAACCCCTCTCCCGCTACGCAGGAGAGGGGCTAAAAGCATGACCGTCTTCGCTTTATGGTTCGCCCTCTCCTGCGCAGCGGGAGAGGGCGCCCGACGGGCGTCTGAGGGTCCGGCCCTGGATCTTCTTGCTGACAGCCCACTAACGCGCCCCACGCTGTAATCACCCGACCTCCCCAAACGTCAAAGCGACGGAGACACCATGGCGCGTCCTGTCTGGTCCGGCACCCTCTCATTCGGCCTGCTCAATATTCCCGTGTCGCTGATGTCGGGCGAAAAGCGCACCGACCTGCATTTCCGCATGCTGGATGCGCGCGACAAGGCGCCGATCCGCTACGAGCGCGTCAACGCCGAAACCGGCGAGGAAGTGCCGTGGAAGGAGATCGTCAAAGCGTTCGAGTACGACAAGGGCAGTTACGTGGTGCTGGAGCAGGAGGACATCAAATCCGCCGCGCCCGAAAGTCATAACGCGATCGAGGTGGAAGCGTTTGTCGATGCCGAATCGATCGGCCCGCAGTATTTCGAGAAACCCTACGTGCTGGTGCCGGCGAAGAAAGCGGAGAAAGGCTACGTACTGCTTCGCGAAACGCTGCGCAAGACCGGCAAGATCGGCATCGCGCGCATCGTGATCCGTACCCGGGAAAATCTTGCCGCGGTGATTCCGCAAGGCGATGCGCTGATCCTCGTGATGATGCGTTACCCGCAGGAACTGGTGGCCGCGGAGGAATACAACATCCCTGAAGGCAAGACCGCCGATTACCGCGTGTCGGCAAAGGAGCTGCAGATGGCCGAGCAGCTGATCACCTCGATGGAAGGCGAATGGACGCCCGGCGACTTTCGCGACGAGTTCCGCGAGCGGCTGCACAAGGTGATCGAGAAGCGCATCAAGGCCGATGGCGTGGTGCGCAAGCCCGACGAGTCCGACGCGGACCTCGGCGAGGATGCCGCCACCAACGTCGTCGACTTCATGTCGCTGCTGCAGCGGAGCATCGACACCAAGAAGCGCACGCCGGCCTCGAAGGTCGCGAAGAAAACGTCGGGTGCTGCGAAGGCCAAAAAA
>JAYTAY010000151.1:0-4455 GCA_043737255.1 Luteimonas sp. | reverse complement strand
GCCGACGTCAGGCTTCGGGTGAGGATGCGGAAGTCCGACGTCTTCAGCTTGAGCACGACCGTGCGAGCGATGCGGCTTGGTTCGCGCGTGTAACCCGCCCAGGTTTTTTCGGCCAGGCGGCGGATGTGCGGTTCGAGTTCGTCGAGATAAAGGTCATGCTCGAAGGTGTCTTCCGCCGACATCTGCACGGTGGGACGTTCGGACTGCACGGGATGCTCGTCGAAACCGAGCGACAGCTCATGCAGGCGTTTCCCCCAGCGGCCAAAACGCTGCTCCAAGGTGGACTGCCGCACCGCGCGCAATTCACCCACCGTGCCGATACCAAATTCCGCGAGTTTTGCTTCCATGATTTTGCCCACACCGGGCAAACGGCCCACGGGCAACGGCGCGAGAAAGGCTTCGACTTGGTGCGGACGGATGACGAACACGCCGTCAGGTTTGTTCCAGTCGGAGGCGATCTTGGCGAGGAATTTGTTCGACGCCACGCCTGCCGATGCGGTCAGTTGTGTCTCTTCGCGAATCGCGGCGCGGATCGCTTCGGCAGTCGCGGTGGCCGAAGGCAGACCGGTTTTCGTCACCGTGACATCGAGGTAAGCCTCGTCCAGCGACAGCGGCTCGATCAGATCGGTGTGTCGCGAAAAAATCTCGCGTATCTGCCGCGAGGCCGCTTTGTATCGCACGAAGTCCGGAGGCACGAAAACCGCCTGCGGACAAAGCCGTTCGGCGCGGATCGCAGGCATCGCCGAGCGCACGCCGAAGGTACGCGCCTCGTAACTCGCCGCGCAGACAACGGAGCGGGCGCCGCGCCATGCCACCACGACGGGCCTGCCGCGCAACGCCGGGTCGTCGCGTTGCTCGACCGACGCGTAGAACGCGTCCATGTCGACGTGCAGGATCTTTCGGTGAGATGCGGTCACGCCATGATTTTACGCAACACCCAAGGCTAGATTGATTTTGTGGGAGCGACGGAAGTCGCGACTTGCCGAATCCCAGTCGCGACTTCCGCCGCTCCCACGAAAGCAAACGCTGCCTGATCAAGAGCTTCCCTGGCTTCCATGCGCAGCAGATCGGCGAGTGCGACTTGAAAGCCACGTCTTCAATTGCCGGTAGACCGCATCGCTGCCGAGTATTTGGATGTGGTTGATACCGTAGCCGATCCATCGACGCGACCTGGGAATGCGAAGGTGGAAGCGGCGATCCGGATGGTCGCCCAATGCACTGTGGATCGGCACCAGGCCATCGCCACTCAATGAGCTGGCGTTGCCGACGTCGTCATTCTTCTGCGTCGCTGCCGCCACCGCGTAGCAGCGCACGTCCTTTGGCAATGGCAACGGCGTGCGTCCATCCTGGTGGCCATCGCCGTCGCGATCCAGCCAATCGCCGTCGTGCACGTTGCCGTGCCGAAGATCCTGGATGCCCGCGCTGCGGATTTTCCCCAGCCGTGCGAACGGTGCGATGTACGGGCTCACTCCGAACAACCGATCGATCGAACTGCCTGCGCGTTCCAGTGGCGCGCCATGGTGCGGCGTGCCGAGGAAGACGAGTTTGTCGAGGTGTTGCAGCCAATCGTGGCCAGCCTGTTTGGCCGCATGGCAGGCGCTGCGCGCCACCAGTCCGCCCATGCTGTGGCCAAGGATGCAAATCCGTTCCACAGGCACTGGCCATTCGTTGACCAGCCGTTGCAACAAGCTGGAGAAATCGTGGCCATTGTGAGAGACATGACGGCCGCTGTTGTAGTGCAGATAGACGGGGCTGCAGCCGAGGTCGCGTGCCAGTGCGGCGCCGTGATCGTGGCCTTGGTAACGCCATTGCACGTCATTCATGCACAAGCCGTGCACGAGAACGAGGATGTGGCCGCTCACGTCGGGAAACTCGGCGGCAAGCGCCTTGCGTTTCAGCGCGAGTGGTTGACCGCCACTGCGCAGGCGCATGTCGATGGCCAGCGGATTGCCACTTGTTTCCAGATGATCGCCCAGCACGCCATTCAAGGCCGCGACCACGGCATCACGCGACGCTGGCGTGCCAATCCTGTCGAGCATCGGTGACAGCCGCGACAGGGCAAGATCGACGCCATTTCCAGTCACGCGGGTCACCCCGCGCACGCTTCTGTACACAAGGCCCGAGATGCCTTTCGCCGGTTGGTTGTCGAGTGCTGCAAATGGCGAAGGCAGGCGAGTGATGGTCGCGTGGATGGCTTCGACCAGATCGGTGACGCCGGTGATCGCGTCGATGGTGAGTCGGTTGATGCCGCGCAGATCGTTGCCGGTGTTTGCGGGTTGCCGAAATTTCGAGTGGCGTGGCATGCGTGGCTGCGACTGGAGGCACTTGCTTTCAGCCTACCATTGCAGCCTTGGAGCGTTAGCTCTTCCTCTTCCCGAGGCGACCAGGATAGTCATCGCTGTTCGATGCGGCATGAGATTACAAACCGCGCCTGATCAGAATCCGCTCGACTTTGCCACGCTTCTGCCAATCCGGCGTTTCCATTGCCGCACTTGCTTGGATTGTCTCCAGCGACTCTCCGTACCGCGGTTGTGGGTGGTCCGGCAATCTTGCAACGCCAGCGGAATCCGGGGACATGAATTGCGGAGCCAGATCCACGCCCTGCACGATGCCTAGCGGTGCATATCCGCCATAACCGGGAAACACCGTTCCCAGGCGGTTGTTGCCCATGCGCCGGATCAGCAATTCGGAGAACACGCGCCGGTAATCGGTGGTGACCGGCACGTCGCCGAAGTACGGCTGCAGTACGCCCGGATCCAGGCCCATCCAGTTGCCGTAGAAGCGGCGGCCATTGACCGGATCGCCCAGCACCAACAGCGGATTTCCGTAACCATGATCGGTACCGCCGCTGCCGTTCTGGCGTACGCGACGACCAAACTCGGATTGCACGACGACCGTGACGCGCGAGGATTCACCGCCTAGCGAGAGTTCGTTGTAGAAAGCGGCCAGAGCCTGCGACAACTCAGCGATCTTGTTCTGGTAATAGTTGTAGCCCGCGCCCGCCGTACCTTGTCCTTCGTGCGTGTCCCAGCCGCCGAGATCAAGCGTGGCGTAGCGCATGCCCAGGTTGAACCGGATGGATTGCGCCACGGTCCACAGTTGTCGCGCGAACGTGCTGGTTGGCCACCCCGCGGGCAAGGCTCCGTAAGGCTGCTGCGCGATGACCCGCAGCGCACCGTCTGCACGTGTGCCATCACCTTCGATGCGCGCACGTCCTGCCCACATCTTTGCGATGGTTTCGTTGACGCCCTGGAACCCTGCAGGTGAGCCGGTGCGCGCCAGCTGCCACTGGTACGCGCCGGAGTTGAGCAAAAAATCGGTGGGGCTGGCCATCGCCAGGCCGGCCGTCGAGCCGAGTGCGCTGGCAGGTGTGCGGCTGTTGACCGCCAACGTCGGCATGGTCTCCGTGCCGCTCGCGCCAGGATGTGAATTCCATGCGCGCGTGACCCAGCCCGTGCCACTGCCATGTTGACCGGGGGTACCGAGATCAAGGTAAAGCTGCGCGTCGAAATGGCTGCGGGTGACTGAGGTCAGCAAGCCACAGCTATGCACGATGGCAAGCTTGCTGGCGTTCCAGAGATCATGCAGGCCAGTCGCGGATGGATGCAATCCGAACCCAGTCGCTGCGTTGCCGGTCAAGGTCAACGGCAACGCGCCGTAGGCGCCGGTCGCGGCGATCGCAAGGTTGGGCCTGGCCTCTTCGTAAAACGTGCGGTCATTACCGGCAATCGGCAACACCAGGTTGAGGCCATCGATTCCGCCGCGCAGGAACACATGCACGATCGTGTCGTAGGCATTGGATCCGGCGTAGGCAGGACTACTGGAAAACAGCATTGCCGGGCCAACGGCGCCAGCCGCTGCGGTCGCGCAGCAGCCCTTGAGGAAAGTGCGGCGGGTCAGTGTGAGATCGTTCATGACAGGGCCCTCACCGCGTGAAGAATTCGGGAGACATCAGGATCAGCGAGACCATGCTGCGCAGTCGTTGCTGGTTGTAATGTTTCTTCAAATCACTTGCAGACCAAGCGTCGTTGTCGGTGATGACATAGGTGCCGGCATCGCCGTTTTGCCGCATGAAATCGATCAATGTTTGCCGACGCTGCGCTTTGGGCAGGTAACCGAGGATGCGCTGACACCAGAAATCGACAAGCTTGATCGCCGTCCAGTCCGCAACCGCAAGACCGGCACGAGTTGTTTCGAGGATTGGCACGAAACGCGGTGACGTGTCGGGATTGGCGTTGTCGAACTTGGTTTCCGACATCCAGTTGAGCAGCTTCCATGTCATCGCGTAATTGTTCGAGCCCGACCAGGCGGTCGCGATGTCGGGAAATCCATTCGGGGCAGGCCAATCGTAGGGACTGTGCCCGGTGAAGCCGAGGCGATACATGAAGTCGTCGCTCTTGGACTGCGAGACCTGCAGCGTGAAGTCCGTCCCAAGCGCACGCATCGCTGCGGCCG
>JAYTAY010000150.1:0-4456 GCA_043737255.1 Luteimonas sp. | reverse complement strand
TATGTGATTACATCTTCATTGGCCGCCAGTGACTGCGACATCCAGTCTGTCGGCCCGCTAAACGGATCAGGCTGCAAAGGCCTGAAAACGCTTTCGATTCAGCACCCCTTTACCCCACAGGTCCCATCGTCCATTCGCGCCCTGTCGGCGTCTGGAGTCAACATGAAGCGCCTTACTGTTTCGATCCTTGCACTGGGCCTTGCCGCAGCTGTCGGCACCGCTTCTGCACAATCCAACGGGTACTACTCGCAGTACGGCACGCCGACGCCGGATCGCTACGGGCAGAACACCTACAACCAGAACACCTACAACCAGGGTAACGGCCAGAACAACGGTTCGTACTACGAGTACGCCCGCGTGATCCGTGTCGATCCGGTCTCTGGTTCCGGTAACGGTAATTACCCGACATCGAACGGGTCTTATTCCAATTCCAATAGCGCGCAGCGTTGCTATCCGCAAAACCAGAACAATGGTTACGTAACCAACGACGGTTACAACCGTGATGGTTACAGCCGTGACGGTTATTACGGCAACGACGGGTATCGCAACGACGGCTACAACGATCAATCCCGCAACAGTGGCGGTTCCCAAACCGCACGCACCGTGGCAACCGTGGTTGGCGGCATTGCAGGCGCGGTGCTCGGCAGCAAGGTGGGCGGCGGCAGCGGGACCTATGCCGCGTCGGCGATCGGTTCGATGGTGGGTGGCATGGCGGGCCGGTCCATTTACGACAACACACAAGGCCAGCGCAATCGGCAAGGTGTCGTCACGGTCTGCGATCCGGTGCCGGCCAATGGCAATTACTACCCGTCGAACAACACCTACAACACCAGTAACGGCGCCAATGCCTATGACGTGACCTACGAATATGGCGGCCGGCGCTACACCACGCGCACCAATTACCACCCGGGCGAACGCATCCGTGTCCGTGTGGATGTGCGTCCCGAGTAATCGCGGCAATGTGCTTCGGCAACATCACAGAAAGGACCGGAAACGGTCCTTTCTGCTTGATGCCGCCGCAATTACGACGGAGCACGCGTGGCATAGTTGCGGAAGTCCAATAGGAAACGCGCCATGCATCGTCTCGTCTATTCTTTGCTGTTGTGTTGCGCGAGCATCGCGCCATTGCAAGCGGCCGAAGTCCACCTGCTGACTGCAGCCCGCATCCACACCTCCGATCCCGCGCGACCCACCGTCCAGGCGATGGCCTGGGACGACAGCGGTCGCATCCTCGCGGCAGGCGACGCCGAGACACTGGCCGCGCGCTATCCCGATGCAACGCGCATCGATGCGCCGACGGCGACGGTGATTCCCGGACTGATCGATGCCCACGGCCATGTCATGGGCCTGGGATATGCGTTGATGCGCGCCGACCTGGTCGGCAGCACGGACAAGGCTGATGTCATCGCGCGCCTGCAGGCGTTCCAGAAGACCTTGCCTACAGGTGCATGGCTGCTCGGTCGCGGCTGGGACCAGAACGACTGGCCGCAGAAAACATTTCCGACCGCGGCGGACCTCGATGCGGCATTCCCGCAGCGGCCGGTATGGCTGGAGCGCGTGGATGGCCATGCGGGCTGGGCCAATTCGGCCGCGCTGCGCGCCGTCAAGAAGGATCTCGCCGGTGACTGGCAACCGGAGGGTGGCCGCATCCTGCGCGACGATGGCAAAGCGAATGGCGTCTTCGTCGATGGTGCGATGGTGTTGGTCGATGGCGTGGTGCCTGTTCCCGACATCGCGTACCGCACGCAGGCGTTGCAACGCGCGCTGGAGGCAGCAGTACGCAACGGTTTGACCGGCGTGCACGACATGGGCACATCGCGCGATGACTTGGCGTTGTTCCGCGAGTTCGCCGACGCCGGCCACCTGCCGCTGCGGATCGATGCGTATGCCGATGGCGACAACGTGGCGCTGGCCGATCTCTGCAGCAACGGCCTGTATCGCCACGCGGGCGGCCGACTGCAGATGCGCGGTGTCAAGCTGTACATGGACGGCGCGCTAGGCAGCCGCGGCGCTGCGTTGCTGTCCGATTACAGCGACGAGCCGGGCCATCGTGGATTGCTGGTGACTGAACCCAAGGCGTTAGATAATGCCGTACGCAAGGCACAGGGCTGCGGCGTGCAGGTGGCAACCCACGCAATCGGCGACCGCGGCAACCGCATCGTGCTGGACACTTACGCCAATGCACTCGGCGATGCGAAAACCGGCGATCACCGCTGGCGCATCGAACATGCACAGATCGTCGCGCTCGACGACATTCCGCGTTTCAAAGCACTTGGGCTGATTGCCTCGATGCAGCCGACCCATGCGACTTCGGACATGCCGTGGGCGGAAACACGCGTCGGCAAGGAACGCCTCGCAGGCGCATATGCGTGGCAACGTTTTCTTGGTGCCGGCGTGCGGCTTGCGCTGGGTTCCGACTTTCCGGTGGAGTCGGTCGATCCGCGCCTCGGGTTGTATGCGGCAGTGACGCGGCGGGATCGCGACGGACAACCGACGGGCAGCTGGTTGCCGGAGCAACGATTGAGCGTTGCGGAAGCGCTGCGTGGATTCACTGCGGATGCGGCGTATGCGGGCAGGGATGAATCAGAAGTGGGTCGACTCGCGCCAGGTCTGCGCGCGGATTTCGTCATCCTCGATGCCGATCCGCTTGCAGTGCCGGCGGCGCAGCTGGACAACCTGCCGATTCGTTCGACCTGGGTTGATGGCAAAGCGGTGTATCAGACCAAATAAGGGCCGATTTTTGTAGGAGCGCCCCATGGGCGCAATTGAGCCTTACCGGTAACGCCTCATCGCGCCCATGGGGCGCTCCTACAAATTGCCGTTACCAGTCGATGTGGCCACTGACGACCGTGACCACGCGGCCGCCGGACCACACTTCGCCATCGGCATCGACCAGCAATTCGATCACCGCGTCATGGCCGACTTCGCGGCCTTGGCTGATGCGGTAAAAACCCGTCCCGTTCGACTTCTCCATCGGCCCACCGGGCAGCGCGTCCTGCGAGGCTAGCCACGCTGCGAGCGTCGCGTTGGCCGCCCCCGACGCCGCATCCTCGAACTGTGCAGGGGCTCCGACCCATGCGCGCACCGCGAGGTAGTAGACGGGGTCATCGCTGCGCGCGAACACGCACAAACCCATGCTGTCGGTCGCCAGCGCGAGCGCGGCGATGGCGTTCCAGTCGGGCGTCGCGGCGCGCAGCGCGGCTTCGTCACGCATTTCCGCAAGCCACCAGCGGCGGCCGCCGTCCATCAGTGCGGGTGGGAGTGCGCCGAGCGGCAATCCGCGAAGTGCGTCGCGCAGGCGTGGATCTTGGGCGGATGCGATTTCCTTGACGCGGGACGGCGGCGTGCGCACGGCGATCGTGCGCCTGGTGCCTTTGCCGCTCACGCGCAATGGCAATTTGCCGGCGATGCCGTCCTGCACCAGCAAACCGTCGCGCAATGTCGCAACACCGCTTTCGAGCACGGCATGGGCTGTGCCGACGCTGGGATGGCCGGCAAACGGAACCTCGCGGCGTGGACTGAAGATACGGATGCGATAGCTGGTGTCATCGTGTGTCGCCGGGAACACGAAGGTTGTCTCAGGCAAACGCGTCCAGCGCGCGATGGCCTGCATCGTGGCGTCGTCCAGGCCATCGCAGTCGAGGACGACTGCAAGTGGATTCCCTGCGCCGGGCCGATTGGCGAAGACATCGACTTGCAGATAGCGGCGTTGCGTCATTTTTGCTTGACTGCGCATTGGGTCACGCAGATTAGCAGGCTCGTTTTTGTAGGAGCGTTCCATGGGCGCGATGGGCTCTACAGGTGACGCTTGATCGCGCCCATTGGGCGCTCCTACGATGGCAAGGGCCTGCTCACCACTCCACCGTGCCGCGGATCACCGCCTGCACGCGTCCGCCGATCCACACCTCGCCATCGTCATCTACCTGCACTTCGACGCGGCCATCGCGGCCAAGCTCGCGACCCTGGCTGCCGACATAACGTCCACCTTCACCTGGCAACCGATTCGCATCGGCGAGTCGTGCGGCGATCGACGCCTGCGCGCTGCCGGTGACCGGGTCCTCCGGTATGTTGTCGGCCGGACAGAATGCACGCACCACCAGGTGATGACCGTCGCGCACCTCGCGGGCATGCACGGCGAGTCCGACCGCGCCGGTCGCCTCGGTTAATGCAGCAATGGCGAAGAGGTCGGGCTGCATGCTGCGCACCGCGTTGGCATCGGCCAATTCCACCAGCCACCAGCGTGGGCCGTTGTCCCACAGCGCTGGCGTCGATGCACCAAGCGGCAATTTCGCCAGTGCGGCATCGACCATCGCGGTATGCACCTGTGCAGGGGCAATCTTGCGTGCTCGCGGCGCACGGACATGCACGATGCGTTCGCCACCATGTAAATCGATACGCACGGGCAGCAAACCGGCGGCGCATTCCTGAATCACCTTCGTTTTGCCGGCATCCACGC
>JAYTAY010000149.1:0-4456 GCA_043737255.1 Luteimonas sp. | reverse complement strand
TGGATTCGTGCGCGGCGGAGTTTGCGACGACGACGGCGTATCTGTATTCGACCTACGAGGACGAATGCGAAGCGCAGCCGACATCACGCAACAAGATCATCGTGCTCGGCGGTGGGCCGAACCGGATCGGGCAGGGCATCGAGTTCGACTATTGCTGCGTGCATGCCGCGCTGGCGCTGCGCGAGGATGGCTATGAAACCATCATGATCAACTGCAATCCGGAGACCGTGTCCACCGACTACGACACCTCGGACCGCCTGTATTTCGAGCCGGTGACGCTCGAGGACGTGCTGGAAATCGTCGCGATCGAAAAACCCGTCGGCGTGATCGTGCAGTACGGCGGGCAGACACCGCTCAAACTTGCACAGGCATTGCAGGACAACGGCGTGCCGATCATCGGCACGTCGCCGGATTCGATCGACCTGGCCGAGGACCGCGAGCGCTTCCAGCAACTGGTTGAAAAACTCGGCTTGGCGCAGCCACCGAACCGCACTGCAAGAACGCCCGAACAAGCGCTGGCACACGCGCGCGAGATCGGTTATCCGCTGGTGGTGCGCCCAAGTTATGTGCTGGGTGGCCGCGCCATGGAAGTGGTGCATTCCGATGCTGACCTGTCGCGCTATATCCGCGAAGCGGTCAAGGTGTCCAACGATTCGCCGGTGCTGCTGGACCGTTTCCTCGACAACGCGGTCGAGGTCGATGTCGACGTGATCGCCGACAAGGATGGCAATGTGCTGATCGGCGGTGTCATGGAGCACATCGAGGAGGCCGGCGTGCATTCCGGCGATTCCTCGTGCTCGCTACCGCCGTATTCGTTGTCGCCCGCCGTGCAGGCAAAGTTGCGCGAACAAGTGGTCGCACTGGCCAAGGCATTGAATGTTGTCGGGCTGATGAACACCCAGTTCGCGGTTCAGACCAATGACAACGGCGAAGACATCATTTTCCTGCTGGAAGTCAATCCGCGCGCGTCACGCACCGTACCGTTCGTCTCCAAGGCGACCGGCATGCCGCTGGCCAAGATCGCCGCGCGCTGCATGGCGGGAAAGACCCTGGCCGAGCAAGGCGTGACCAGGGAAATCGTGCCGGATTACTACTCGGTCAAGGAAGCGATCTTCCCGTTCGCAAAATTCCAGAACGTCGATCCGATCCTCGGCCCGGAGATGCGTTCGACGGGCGAGGTGATGGGGGTGGGCCGCAGCTTCGGCGCCGCGTTCGCGCGTGCGCAGGAGGCAGCCAGCATCAAGGCGCCGCCGGTCGGCAAGGCCTTCCTCTCGGTGCGCGATCCCGACAAGTCGCGCGTGTTGCCAGTGGCGCATGACCTGCTACGTCGCGGCTATTCGCTGGTAGCGACGACCGGAACGGCGAAATGGCTGCGCGAACACGACATCGAGTGCGCGCAGATCAACAAGGTGATCGAGGGCCGGCCGCATATCGTCGACCTGATCAAGAACGGTGAAATCACCTATATCGTCAACACCACCGAGGGCAAACAGGCGATCGCCGATTCGTTCTCGATCCGCCGCGAAGCCCTGCAACACCGCGTGACCTATTCCACGACCATTGCCGGCGCAAAGGCGTTGCTGCATTCTCTGGACTATCGCGACAGCGGCCCGGTCTGGGCGCTACAGGAATTGCACAAGGAATTGCAGGACTAGAATCTGGATGTCCGCAGAGGACGCGAAAGACGCAAAATTGATACGGAAGGCCAATCAACCTCTCCGTCATCCCAGCGCAAGCTGGGATCCATCTTGATCTTTGCTCTTGCGGCGAAGGGCAGAGTCAAAATGGATCCCAGCTTGCGCTGGGACGACGAGCAAAAATCAAAGCTCGCAATTATTTTGCGTTCTTCGCGTCTTTCGCGCACCGTTTTCAACAAATCATAAGGATCAATGCAATGAGGGTACCCCTCACCGTCAAAGGCGCGCAGCGTTTGCGCGCAGAGCTTGAAGAATTGAAGTCGGTCAAACGGCCCACGGTGATCGCAGCGATCGCCGAGGCGCGCGCGCATGGCGATCTGAAGGAAAACGCCGAGTACCATGCGGCGCGCGATCAACAGAGCTTCATCGAAGGCCGCATAAAGCAGCTCGAGGGCGAGCTGTCGCACGCACAGCTGATCGATGTGGCGACGCTTAACGCCGGTTCGCGCGTGGTGTTCGGGGCAACGGTGCAGCTGGCTGATGCCGACAGCGGCGAAGAAACCCGTTACCAGATCGTTGGCGATCTTGAAGCCGACATCAAACAGGGCCTGATCGCAATTTCCTCCCCGCTGGCGCGCGCATTGATCGGCAAGCACCAGGGCGACGAGGTGACCTTGCAGGCGCCCGCAGGCGAGCGCGCTTACGAGATCGTCGGCGTCAGCTACGAAGGCTGACGATGTCGCGGGCCACATTGCTGTTGCCCGCTGCCGCACGCTTCGGCAAACAGGGATTGAATGAGGTTGCCGCGCGCGCCCTCGGCCGAGCCGATCGGATCAAGCACGAGGGCGATGGACAGCGCGCGCAGTTGCTACGGCATTTCAATCTCGTGCCGAACCACTGGCCGATCGCGGCACTGACCCGCCAGGCGGATGCAGGCGATGCGGCATTATCGGCTTGGTTGCGTGCCGATCCGGCGTATGTGCAGCCCGACATCAATGGCGCACGCCTGCGCGCATGTGGCGACATGCTGGCACTCACGGAAGCAGATAGTGCAGCGTTGCTGCCTGCGCTGAAGCCGCTGTTCGGCGATGTCGGCTTTCCGATCGATGCACCGACACCGTCGCATTGGTACCTGCGCGTGCCGCGTGAGTCGAAGTTGCCCGCATTCACCGAACCAGGCGATGCCCTCGGAGACGATCTGTTCGAGCACCTTGCGGAAGGTGTCGACGGTCGCCGCTGGCGCGTCTTGCTTAGCGAAGCGCAGGTGGTGTTGCACAACCATCCCCGGAACGCGCAGCGCATTGCGCAGGGCAAGATGCCGGTAAATTCGCTGTGGTTCTGGGGTGGCGGCGTGTTGCCGGATGCGGTGCAGACATCGCACAACGCGGTGTATTCCAGCGAAGAGACCATGTGTGCGTTGGCAAATGCCGCCAAAGAAACGCAGTCGTCATCCCGGCGAACGCCGGGGCCCAGCTTCGATATCCGGCCCTCACAACCGGGTCCCGGCGTTCGCCGGGATGACGGCTTGGAAATTGCTCAAGGTTTGTCTATTGGCTTCAGATCTTTGCCGTCGCAATATCCGGGCACGAGCGGCGATGTGCTATTCGATCTACGTGCCGAGCGCGATCTGGCGCGACTTCAACATGACTGGCTACAACCTGCGCTGCTCGCCATGCAACGTGGCGAGTTGCGCGTGTTGCACATCGACTTCGCCGATGGCGCCGTGTTCGAAATCGAGCGCTCCCAGCGCTGGCGTTTCTGGCGCAAGCTGATGACCTGCTTCAATCCATGACCGTAGTGCAAACGATTCGACGCAGGGCGTGCGTAGTCGGCGACGATTGGCCCGACGCTGTCCCGCCGTTGCTGCGCCGCATCCATGCCGCGCGTGGCGCACATGATCTGCGGCAAGCGCAACCACGCCTGGCCGATCTGCTTGCGCCGGATTCGCTTGGCGGGCTGGATGCCGCATGCGCCTTGCTGATGGATGCGATGGCAGGCAATCGCCATATCGTCGTGGTCGGTGATTTCGACTGCGACGGCGCCACCGCCTGCGCCGTCGGCGTACGCGGTTTGCGCTTGCTGGGCGCGCGAAACGTGAGCTACGCGGTTCCAAATCGCTTGGTGCATGGCTATGGTTTGTCGCCCGCACTGGTTGAAGAACTCGCAGCACTACAGCCCGACTTGTTGGTGACAGTCGACCACGGCATCGCCTGTCACGCCGGTATCACCGCGGCCAAAGCGCGTGGCTGGCAAGTGCTTGTCACCGATCACCATTTGCCCGGTGAGCGATTGCCACCCGCCGATGCCATCGTCAATCCCAATCTGGTCGGCGATGCCTTCCCCAGCAAGATGCTGGCCGGCGTCGGCGTGATGTTCTATGTGCTACTGGCGTTGCGGCGGACGCTGCGCGAAGCAGGCTGTTTCGCCGATACCGTGCCGGACCTTTCAATGCTGCTTGATCTCGTCGCCGTCGGCACGGTGGCCGATCTTGTGCCGCTTGATGCCAATAACCGTGCGTTGGTCGGTGCAGGTTTGCGTCGATTGCGGGCGGGGCAGGGATGCGCGGGCCTGAATGCCCTGATCGACATCAGCGGCAGCCATGCGGTGACGCTCAATTGCACTGACATCGGATTCCGCATTGCACCACGACTCAATGCCGCAGGTCGGCTGGAAGACATGTCGCTCGGTATCGAATGCCTGCTGACCGATGATGCCACGCAGGCGCGCGAAATTGCGCAGACACTCGACGGCATCAATGCCGAACGTCGTGGTTTGCAGCAGAACATGGTTGACGATGCAGAAGCGGTATTGGCCGGCAT
>JAYTAY010000148.1:0-1800 GCA_043737255.1 Luteimonas sp. | reverse complement strand
GCGTATCGCGGTGGAAGGCGTGCGCGTATTCGCCAATTTCCATCGGCGTGTCGCGATCGGGATCGACCGATACAAACAACACCCGCGGCCGGGTAGAGTCGGGCAGGACAGCCCACTGCTTTTGTGCCTGCGCCAATTCGGCCAGCGTGGTAGGACAGATGTCGGGGCAATGGGTGAAGCCGAGAAACACCACCGTCCAATGTCCGGCCAGTTCGCCGGGAACCAGCTGCGTGCCATCGGATTGACGCAGCGCATAGGCCGGCAATGCGCGCGGTTGCGGAAACAACTTGACGGTTTGCATCGCGGGACGCGTGTCGTGATCACGATCCTGGAAGAACGCTTTCGAGGCCAGCAAACCCAGCCCCGCGGCCAGCGCTACGACGACGATCAGCAGGGTGGTGCGATTGAACATGTGCGGCCTTGTGCGGTGTCGGTGGACGGTACGTGGCCATGATAACGGGCGTGAACGCTATAATTCGCGATCTTTCGAGCGCAGCGACACCGTGTCCACCGAACTCGCGAACGAACTGCAGACCATCATCGACCTGATCCGTTACGGCGCCAGCCGCTTCAGCGCGACCGGGCTGACCTTCGGCCACAGCTACGACAACGCGCTGGACGAGGCCACGCAGCTGACCTTGCACGCGCTGCACCTGCCGCATGACCTGAGCCCTGTGTACGGCCAGTCGCGACTGACGCTGGCCGAAAAGGAAGAGGTGCTGACGCTGTTCCTGCGCCGCATCGAGGAACGCATCCCGGCCGCCTATCTGACCGGTGAAACCTGGTTCGCCGGCTTGTCGTTCAAGTCGGATCAGCGCGCACTGGTGCCACGTTCGCCGATCGCCGAACTCATCGAAAACGGTTTCCAGCCGTGGCTGGGTGATCGCGAAGTGTTGCGTGCGCTGGACCTGTGTACAGGCTCAGGCTGCATCGCGATCGCGATGGCGCATTACAACCCGGAGTGGCGTGTCGATGGCGCCGACATCAGCGACGATGCACTGGCGCTGGCTGCCGAGAACAAGCAACGCCTGCATGCCGACAACGTGCGGCTGTTGAAGTCCGACCTGTTCTCCGCGCTGCAAGGCGAGCACTACGAGCTGATCGTCACCAATCCGCCCTATGTCACCAACGACGAAACCGATGCATTGCCGAAGGAATATTCCTTCGAGCCGGACCTCGGCCTGCGCGCCGGCGATGATGGTCTCGACCTCGCATTGAAGATCCTTCGCGATGCGCCGCTACACCTCAGTCAGCATGGCCTGCTGATCTGCGAGGTAGGCGAATCCGAACGTGCGTTGAGTGCGCTGCTGCCGGAACTGCCGCTGGCGTGGGTCGAATTCAAGGTCGGGCAGATGGGTGTCTTCGTCGCCGAGCGCGCCGATCTGGTTATCCACAGCAAGCGCATCACCAAATTGGCAGACGCGCGCCGGTGAACAGCTTCGGTCATCTGTTTCGCGTGACCACCTTCGGCGAATCGCATGGCCCGGCGATCGGTTGCGTGATCGACGGCTGTCCTCCGGGCATCGCGATCACCGAGTCCGAATTCCGCCATGATCTTGATCGCCGCGCAACCGGAAAATCGCGACACACCTCGCAGCGACATGAAGCCGATGAGGTCGAAATTGTCTCCGGCGTCTACGAAGGCAAGACCACCGGCACGCCGATCGCGCTGCTGATCCGCAACACCGATGCGCGCAGCAAGGACTACGGCAAGATCGCCGAGCAGTTTCGCCCGGGACACGCCGATTACACCTACTGGCACAAATACGGCATCCGCGATCCGCGCGGCGGTGGGCGCTC
>JAYTAY010000147.1:0-4479 GCA_043737255.1 Luteimonas sp. | reverse complement strand
AAGAACTGGTCCGTGGTGGCACGTACGAGTGATCGCATCGGCCATCGCTACACGGAGCAGGGCCTGCTGACGCAGGCCTTGACCCATCGCAGCGCTGGCGCAATACACAACGAACGGCTCGAGTTCCTTGGCGATGCGCTGCTCAACCTGATCATCGCCGAGACCCTCTATACCCGCTGGCCGAAAGCCGACGAAGGTGCACTCACTCGCGCGAGGGCGGAACTGGTGCGCGAATCGGCACTCGCCTCGGTTGCGCGCGATCTGGACCTGGGCTCGGTGCTGACACTCGGTCCGGGCGAGATGAAGTCCGGCGGCCACCGGCGCGATTCGATTCTGGCCGACGCACTGGAAGCGGTGATCGCCTCGATCTATCTCGATGCCGGCTTCGCTGCCTGTCGCGACGCAATCCTGCCGTGGTTCGACACCATGCTGGCCGGCCTGCCGCCGCCAAACAAGATCGGCAAGGATGCCAAGACCCGGCTGCAGGAATGGTTGCAAGGCCGGCAGAAACCGCTGCCGGTGTACTCGCTGATGGAGGAAAGCGGTGACGATCACGCCAAGCGATTTCTCATCGGCTGCACGTTGGCCGAACCGCCGCTGGCGACCCAGGGTGAAGGCGGATCGCGCCGCGCCGCGGAGCAATTGGCAGCCGAGGCTGCCTTGCAAGCGCTGAAAGCCGACAATTGACGTCGCGATGATTGCGTTGGACCGCGAACTCGGGTTTGCCCTGCGCAGCAAGCCCGCCCACAATCCCCGCATGAATACCTCCAGTTACCGGGCCGGCCATGTCGCCGTCATCGGCCGCCCGAATGTCGGCAAATCGACGCTGATCAACGCGCTGGTCGGCACCAAGATCAGCATCACGTCCAATCGGCCGCAGACCACGCGACATCGCCTGCTCGGCATCGCATCGTTCGATGCGGGCCAGATCGCGCTGGTCGATACGCCCGGTATCCATCGCGAGCAGAAGAAGGCGATGAACCGGATGATGAATCGCGCGGCGCGTGGTGCGGTGGAAGGCGTCGACGCAGCATTGCTTGTGGTGGAAGCGGGGCGCTGGGACGAAGAAGACACGCTGGCTTACGAGACTCTCAAGCAATCCGGCGTTCCGGTCGTGCTGGTGGTGAACCAGATCGACAAGATGCGCGACAAGACCAAACTCCTGCCGTATCTGGCATCCGCCACGCAGGAGCGCGAGTTTGCAGGCGTGCATCCGGTCTCTGCGCTCAAGCGCAAGGGACTCGAAGCGCTTGTAGAGACGGTTCTGGCCCTGATGCCGGAACAGCCGCCGTTATATGACGTCGACGACCTCACTGACAAGAGCGAGCGTTTTCTCGCAGGTGAGTTCGTCCGCGAGCAACTGATGCGACAACTTGGCGCGGAATTGCCCTACGCCACGACGGTCGAGATCGAACGTTTCGTCGAGGACGGTGCGTTGCTGCGCATCGGCGCGGTGATCTGGGTCGAGCGCGACGGCCAGAAAGCCATCGTCATCGGCAACAAGGGGGAACGCTTGCGCGAGATCGGCACCAAGTCGCGCCTGCAGATGGAGCGCCTGTTCGGCCGCAAGGTATTCCTGGAAACCTGGGTGCGTGTGCGGGAGGGGTGGTCGAATGATGAGGCTGCGCTGAGGACGTTGGGGTATCACGACTGAAGGCCAGGAGATGGAGAAGGGAGGTCGGAAAGTTTTCGCTTGTCATTTCCGCGAAGGCATGAAATCCATCCGGGAAACTTTCTGCATAGCAATTACCAGGATCTGACAAGGTACGGGCATGGACTCCCGCCTTCGCGGAAATGACGAGCAAAAAGCGATCCCACAGCCAATGCGCTACACCGCCGAACCAGCCTTCGTCCTGCACACCCGCCCGTGGCGCGAGACCAGCCTGCTGGTGGAAGTGCTCAGCGCGAATCACGGGCGGATTGGATTGATTGCGCGTGGCGTGCAGGGCCCGAAACGACAGCCGTTGCGCGCGGCACTGCAACCGCTGCAATCGATCCGTTTCGATGCCGTCCAGCGCGGTGAGCTGGCGCGTTTGATCGGCGCCGAAGCAGTCGACATTGCGCCTCGCCTCGGTGGACAAGCGACCTTGTCGGCGTTCTATCTCAACGAGCTGACGTTGCGGCTGGCGCCGCGCGAGGATCCGCACTCGCAGTTGTTCGAGGCCTATGCGCAAGCGCGCGAAGGATTGGGTGGCGCGCAGCCATTGGCGTGGACGCTGCGTCGATTCGAGCGTGACCTGCTGGACACGCTGGGCATGGGCTTTGATTGGCATCACGACGGTGACGGGGTCGAGATCGACTCGGCAGCGCGCTATCGCCTTGACGCCGAACACGGCCCGCGACGCGTGCTGAGCGATCGAGGGCACGGCGATCGCAGCGCGGCGGCAACCGGACGCGCGTTGCTCGCGCTTGGCGCCGATACGCTTCCGGGTGCCGAAGACCTGGCCAGCCTGCGCCGCGCGATGCGTGAAGTGCTGAGCCATCACCTCGGTGGTCGTGGGCTGAAATCGTGGGAGATGCTGGGTGAGCTGGCCCGCATTTCTCGCGCGGTGCCGTAGCGTTGTAGTTGCGCGCTTTTGTAGTAGCACACATGGGCGCGATGGGCTCTACCGGTAACGCTTCATCGCGCCCAGGTGCGTTCCCACAGAGAGCTATATCCCCCGGCGTGTCTGCGCGCAGTGCGTTTTGAATCACTCACAGGTTGCCAGCGTGTCTTCCACCGCATTGCTGAAGGTCGACGTATGCGCTGGATCACCAGGCGCAGCATCGAGCGCGTCGACGGCTGCGTGCAACCGCGATGCACCCACAAAGCCGCAACTGGCTTTCAATCGATGCAGCACATCGTGCGCGGCCGCATGATCCTGCTGCTGCAACGCGGCAAGCACGGCATGGCGCTGCGCCGGCAATTCGGCGAGAAAGAGATTGCGCAACGCGGCTACATGCTCACGATTGCCTTTCAATGCCGCAAGCGCTGCGTTGTCATTCCACACTGGCAGCTTCCCGCAACGGCGTGATTGTGGCTTCGGCGTCTCCGTCATCTCTCCAAGTGCGCGGCGGATGGCTGACTGCCACTCAATGGCGGTCAATGGCTTGATCAATACCTCGCTGAACCCCGCGGCGATCAGTGCATCGAGTTCGGCGCGTTCGCGCGACGCGGTATGTGCGAGGGCGGGTGTCTCCGTGTCGTAGGCGCGCAGTTGCTGCAGCAACCCGATGCCGCTGCCATCGGGCAGGTTGGCATCGAACAGCCACAGGTCGTATTTCCGATCTGCAGTACACGCGATTGCTGCTGCGATCGAGTCAGCGACATCAACCTCCGCGGGCAGCGCTTCGGCAGCGGCACACAGGAAACTGCGGCTGGTCGGGTCGTCTTCGACCAACAGCAAGCGGGGTCTGATCGTGCCTGGCTTCATCATGCAATCGCGCTCCATCGGTATGCTCTGCTCCATGCCGCGTCCGATCTTACCCCTGCTGCTGCTGGTGTTGTCGCTGCTTGGCAGCGCGCGGGTGGAGGCGCGGACGATGACTGCCAGGATTGCAAAAGTCACCACAGCCGTTGCGACACTTGAAGGTGTCGGTGTCCGGCTCGACTGGCCGGCAAACGCGCAGCAAGGTGAGTTGACGTTGACGGCGCGTCGTGCAGATTTCGCCGATCTCGGCTATCGGTATGCAAACCTCACATGGCGTTGCCCATTGCGACGCGATGGTCGCGGCGGTTGGCAGTGCGCGGGCGCGCTGCGTGCAGGCAACGGCAGGCCGTTGCAGCTCGTGCTGGATCTTGGTGTCGCCAGCACCTATGCCGTCCTGTCGCAGGGAAGGGCGCGCTTTGGGTTGCACCGACAAGCAGCGACGCCCGATCTGACCGCGCTGGACCTGACACGCGTGCCGGTGGCCTGGGCGCAGGCATTGCTGTCGCGTGCGTGGAAGGATGGACAGTTGAAGTCCGGCACCCTGGGCGGACAGTTGGATGTCACCACGCGGCCCAACACGCCAGTGCGTGTCGAAGGTCGCCTTGAGATCGCCGGCGTCGCGCTTGAAACACCAGATGGCCGCATTGCCGCCGAACATCTTGCCGGCGGTTTCGCCATCGATTACCGCACGCGTGAAGGCAACAGCAGCGTCGTGCTCGACGGCAAACTCGGTGGTGAAATTCTGTACGGAAACACTTTTCTCGCACTTGGCCAGCAGCCGGCCAACTTGCGCATCGAAGGTGACACGCGCCAGGGTTCTGAATGGCAACTGGATTCAATCCGGTGGCGCGATGGCGACGCGTTGACGTTCGAAGGCAGCGCCGGATTCTCTGCAGATGCCGCATTGCGTGATCTCGACCTGCGGCTGCGCAGCAGCGATGCAACATCCTTGCGCCAACGCTATCTCTCCGGTTGGCTCGCGCTGTTCGGTCTGAGCGATGTGGAACTGACCGGTGCACTCGACGCGCGCGTGCGCATGCATAGCGGCACGCTGCAGATTGCCGATGTG
>JAYTAY010000146.1:0-4481 GCA_043737255.1 Luteimonas sp. | reverse complement strand
CCACCAAGACGACGAAAGCTGTGGCGAAGAAAGCGGCTGCAAGGCGCAAGTCGGCATGAGGCAGTTGTGTACTCGTGGGCGCAATGCCTTCTGCAGGAGCGCACCTGGGCGCAATGGGGCTCTACCGGTAAAGCTCCATCGCGCCCGGGTGCGCTCCTACATGAACAACGAGCCCTTACGTGAGCCTGCGTGACTACGCCCGCAAACGGCGCTTCGGCGACACGCCAGAGCCGGCCGAGGATGCACCGGCGAACGCACGCGGCAAACGTCCGATCTTCGTCGTGCAACTGCACAACGCGCGTGCGCGGCACTACGACTTCCGGCTTGAAGCCGACGGCGCACTGAAAAGCTGGGCGGTACCGAAAGGTCCGTCGTTGCGTGCCGGCGACAAGCGCCTGGCCGTGCAGGTCGAGGATCATCCGCTGTCGTATGCAGGCTTCCAGGGCGAAATTCCGGAAGGTAATTACGGCGCGGGCCATGTGCTGGTGTTCGACCATGGCGTGTGGTCCAGCGACGGTGATCCGCTGGAAGCGATCGCTGCCGGCAAGCTCGATTTCACCCTGCACGGTGGCAAGTTGCGCGGTGCGTGGAAACTGATTCGTACTGGTGGAAGCGGCACCGGCATGCGCGGCGGACGTGGCGGTGGCAAGCAATGGCTGCTGATCAAGCGCAATGATCAATATGCGCAGGATCTGGAGGCGAATGATCTGGTGGAAGTGGAGCCAGGTCCCGAGTCTTCGGCCAAGACCGGACGCATCCGTATTTCAGTTACGCAAAAAGAATCGACGGCGGCATCCTCGCTCGCAACTTCCACAATCATCGTCAGCAAGCGCGCGCCCGCCTCGGCTGCAGCCGCGCGCAAACGCACGGCTGCAAAAGCGATCAGCACCCCGCGCAAGCGCCGCAACGACAGCGCCTGGGCCAAACGCGCTATGTCGCTCGACGGCGCGCGTGCACGACCGTTCGCAGCCGGTTTCCGGCCTGAGCTCGCGACGTTGCGCGAAACCGCGCCGACGGGCGACGGCTGGCTGCACGAAGTGAAATGGGACGGTTACCGGATGCTGGCCGACGTGGTCGGCGGTGTCGTCAAGCTGCGTTCGCGCAACAACCTCGACTGGACGCGCGATTTTCCGGAGATCGTCGCAGCGATCAACGCACTGCCGGTCACCGACGCGCGCCTGGATGGCGAGCTGGTCGCACTCGACGCACGCGGCAACAGCGATTTCTCGGGACTGCAGCGCACCTTGCAGGGCACATCCAACGCTGCATTGCGGTACGTGGTGTTCGACCTGCCCGGCGTCGCCAATATCGATATCTCCAACGCGAAGTTGATCGAGCGCAAGACATTACTGCAGGCATTGCTGGAAGGTACGTCACCGGAACTGGTCTTCAGCCAGCATGTGGTCGGTCACGGCGCGGAAGTGTTCGCCGCCAGCGGCAAGCAAGGGCTCGAAGGCATCATCAGCAAGCGCGTCGATGCGCTCTACACGTCCGCGCGCAACGCGCACTGGGTGAAGGTCAAGCATGCGCAGACGGACGAATTCGTTGTCGTCGGCTACACCGCGCCCAAGGGCGCGCGCAGCGGATTCGGCGCGCTGCTGATGGCGGCCGTCGACGACGGCGCGCTGCGTTACGCAGGCCGCGTCGGCACCGGTTACACCGACACCACGCTGCGCGAAGTTCTGAAGCAACTGCAGCCCTTGCAGCGCAAGATGGCCAGCGTCGCGCTGCCTGACCACCTGCCCCACGACAAACGCGACAACGGCACGGTGCATTGGGTGGAACCGAAGCTGGTGGCCGAAGTGGCGTATCGCGGCTGGGGCAAGGAGGGCCTGCTGCGGCAGGCAAGTTTCCAGCGATTGCGCATCGACAAGCGCGTGGAGGATCTGGGCATGGCACGCACGGCGACGAAGGTGGCATCCAAGACCTCATTGAGGAAGGCAGCCGCGACGAAAACAACAACACCGAAAACATCTGTTTCGAAAGCAGCGACTTCGAAGGCTGCTTCAAAAGCCACGACTTCCAAATCGGTCGCGACGAAAGCCACGTCGACGGCGCCATCGAAGACAACCGCAACGTCCGCCGAAACCGTGCAGATCAGCAGCCGCGAGCGGGTGGTCTACGCCGAGGCCGGCATCACCAAAGGCGAGGTCGCCGATTACTACCGCGCGGTGGCTGACTGGATCCTGCCGGAGCTCGCCAATCGTCCCTTGTCGCTGGTGCGCTGTCCGGACGGCGCCGACGGCGAATGTTTCTTCCAGAAACACCATGCCGCCACCCTCGGCAAGCACGTACGCGCCGTCACGCTGAAGCAGAAGAGCGGCGCGGAGGATTACCTGTATGTGCGCGACATTGAAGGGTTGCTTGAACTGGTACAGATGAATGCGCTCGAGTTCCATCCTTGGGGTTCGCACGTCGACAAACCGGAACTGCCTGACGTGATGGTGTTCGATCTCGATCCAGGTCCCGGCGTGACATGGAAACAGGTCGTCGCCGGTGGCCGCGACGTGCGTGCGCGGTTGCAGGAAGCCGGACTGGAAAGTTATGTGCGTCTGTCTGGCGGCAAGGGCCTGCACGTGGTCGCACCGATCGCGCGTGGTCCGTCGTGGGACCGGGTCAAGGATTTCACCGGCGCTTTCGCCGAAGCGATGGCCGCGCAGAAGCCCAATGCCTACGTGGCCACGATGAGCAAAGCCAAACGCGACGGCAAGATCTTCATCGACTGGCTGCGCAATGGCCGCGGCGCGACCAGCGTCGCCAGCTGGTCGTTGCGCGCACGCCCGGGCGCGCCAGTGGCGATGCCGATCCGCTGGGAGGAGCTTGGACGCGTCGCGAGCCCTGCAATGTACAACCTGCACAAGGCGATGCGGCGCGCGACGACGCTCAGGCAGGATCCGTGGGAAGGCTATGCGGCGTGCAAGCAGGCGTTGCCGAAGTTCGATTGAGGTGTCCGCGAGGTTTTCACGATGACCACGAAGCTCGACAAACCCTTACGCCGCGAACTCCACATCGACGGCAAGCTTTACACGCTGACCATCGATGCGGTGGGCTTGAAGCTGGTCGAGAAAGGTCGACGCAAAGGAGACGCGTTACGTTGGCAGGATCTTGTCAGCGGCGATGCGGCGCTGTCGGCGGCGTTGAGCGCGAGCCTGGAATGAAGCGACGTTGAACCCGTAGCAACGTATCCCGGGCAAGGCCGCAGACCGCACCCGGGGATTTTCGTTACGTCCACCAAGAACCCCGGGGGCGCTACGGGACTTGGTAGGAGCGCCCCATGGGCGCGATGAGGCTCTACCGGTAAAGCCCCATCGCGCCCATAAGGCGCTCCTACAGGGAATACCCCTGCGCTTTAGTTCTGCAACTCACGCAACGTCACCGATGGCGGTGCATCCAGTACGCGGCGTGTGGCGAACAAACCTGCCGCAAGTGCAGCCAGCATGCCGAGGCCACCACCGATCGCGGCCATCGCGAAATTCGGTTCCCATGGCAAGTCGAACACGCGCGTGGCGACGACGCCGGACAGGATCGAGGCGGCGATCGCGGCGACCAGTCCCGACAACAAACCGATCGCGGCGAATTCCGAAGCCTGCGCCAGCCGCAACTGCCGACGACTGCCACCCAGCACGCGCATCACGCCCCCTTCCAGCAGGCGTTCGTCCTGACTGGCGCTGACAGCCGCCAGCAATACCAGCACGCCCGCCGCAAGCGAGAAATAGAACACGGCTTCGACCACGGTCGAGACCTGGTCGGCAGTACTGCGCACCTGTTTCAGCACCGCATCGACATCGATCACCGACACGTTCGGAAACTGCCCGACCAGCTCGGCGGTGAAACGCGATTGCTGCGGCGTCACGCTGACGGCGGTGATGTAGCTGGCGGGGTAGCCGGCGAGCGCACCCGGCGATGCGACCACGAAGAAGTTGGGGCGGAAACTTTCCCAGTCGACGCTGCGCGTGCTGGTGACTTTCGCCTGGAACCGCTGACCGGCGATATCGAATGCGATCGTGTCGCCAAGCTTCCAGCCCAATGATTCTGCGAAGTCTTCCTCCACCGAGATTTCAGGCATCGCAAGTTTTTTCGCCGGCCAGAACTTGCCGGACGTGACGCGATTGTCGTCACGTAAAGTTTCCGCGACCGACAGGTTGAATTCACGCTCGGCGCGACGCTGTCCTTCCCGATCCTCGGCTGCATAGTTGGCGCCCGTCGTCGGCTGGCCATTACGTTCGATCAGCCGGCCACGGATCATCGGATACAACGTCGGCGCCGCGATGCCTTTCGCCTGAATGTGCATGCGCACTGCTTCGAGCTGATCCTGCTGCACGTTGATGATGAAACGATTCGGCGCGTCCTGCGCCAGCGACACCTGCCAGCGATCGAGCAGGTCGGTGCGCACGAAGGTCAGCAGCAGCAACGCCATCAGGCCGAGGCCGAGCGCGGACACCTGCGCGATGCTGGTGCCGGCACGGCGGCTGACGTTCGCC
>JAYTAY010000145.1:0-10195 GCA_043737255.1 Luteimonas sp. | reverse complement strand
TGTTGGTCACCGACGGGAACCCCACGATCTGGAAGTACTGTTGCACCTGCGGGATGCCGGCGAACGCGCCCTCCATCATCCGCGCGTAGCGATCGGTGTATTCCGGCGTCGAGCCTTCGGGCGCGATGCCAAATCCGATAATGAAACCCTGGTCTTCCTGCGGCGCGAGTTCGTTCGGCAGCGCGCGGAACAAACCCAACGCAAGTCCGAACACGACTGCCGCGACAGCCACGACGATCCACTTGCCGCGCAGGCCAGCGCCGAGGACACGGCGATAGCTGCGGTCGATCCAGCCGAGCACGCGCTCACCTGCCTCGTAGAAACGGCCGTGCTTCTTTTCATGGCGCAACAACTTGGAGGCCATCATCGGCGACAACGTCAACGCGGTGAAGCCGGACACCAGCACTGCACCCGCAAGCGTCAATGCGAACTCGACGAACAGCTTGCCGGTGCGTCCGGTGGAGAACGCCAGCGGCACGTAGACGGCGACCAGCGTCAATGTCATCGCCACGATCGCGAAACCAATCTCCTTGCTGCCCTTCAGCGCCGCCTCAAATGGCGGCATGCCTTCCTCGACATGGCGGAAGATATTTTCCAGCATGACGATCGCATCATCGACCACCAAACCGATCGCCAGCACCATTGCCAACAAGGTCAGCGTGTTGATGGTGAAACCGAACGCATACATCAGCCCGAACGCTCCGACCAACGCCAACGGGATCGTCACCAATGGGATCAATACAGCCCGCCAGCTGCGCAGGAACAGGAAGATCACCAGGATCACCAGCAGCACAGCTTCGGCAACGGTGCGGTAGACCTCATCGATCGATTTCTCGATGAAGATCGTGCTGTCGAACGCGATCTCGATCTTCATGCCTTGCGGCAGCGAGCTCTGGATCTGCGGCAGCATCTCCTTGAGCGCGGCTGAGATGTCGAGCGGATTGGCGACGGCCTGCTTGATCACCGCCAGCGGCACCGCATTGACGCCGTTGTAGCGCGCGCGGAAGCGTTCTTCCTGCGCACCGATTTCGACCTTGGCGACATCCTTCAGGCGCACGAGGTAATCGTTGCCATCAGCGGTGTTGCCGGCACTGGGCTTGCGGACGATGATTTCGCCGAACTGTTCCGGTGTCCTTAAATCGGTTTCCGACAACACCGTGAACTCGCGCTGCTCGCCCTGCACGCGGCCCGCGGGAATCTCTACGTTCTGCGCGCGCAGCGCGGTCTCGACATCGGCCGGCGTCAGGCCGAAACCCGCCAGGCGTTGCGGCTGCAACCAGATGCGCATCGCATACGTGCTGCTGAAGACCTGCGCCTGTGCCACGCCGGGAATGGTCTGGATGCGGTCCTTGACCAGGCGCTCGGCGTAATCGGCAATCTCGACCTGCGAATGTTTGTCAGACGAAAACGCCAGATAGATGATCGGCTGCTGGTCGGCTTCCTGTTTCTGGATGACCGGTTCGTCGACTTCGTCGGGCAGGAAATCGCGCGCCTGGCCGACGCGATCGCGCACGTCGCTGGCGGCGCCGTCGGGATCGCGGTTGAGCCGGAACCGGATCGTCACCTGGCTGGATTGCTCGCGGCTGACCGACTGCATGTACTCGATGCCTTCGACACCGGACAACGCGTCCTCGATCGGCTGCGTCACCTGCGACTCGATCACCTGCGCGCTTGCGCCGGGATAACTGGTGTTGACGGTGACGACCGGGGTATCGACGTTCGGGATCTGACGCACCGCGAGACGGTCGTAGGCGATGATGCCGACCAGCAGCACCACCAGGTTGATCACCGTCGCGAAGACCGGGCGGCGAATGGAAATATCGGACAGGACCATGCGTGTTCTCCGTCAGCCCTGCTTGGCGGCGGCTTGCGGCGCTGCATCCGCCGCAGCCGGTTTCGCCGCAGACGGTGGTGCGCCGGACGCCGGCCCACCTTGCGGCGGCGACGTGCTCGGTGGAAGCACCATCACGCCCATGCCGTCGTGCATCATCGGTTTGGTCTGGCCGGCGGTAATGACCTGATCACCCGCCTTCAAACCGCTGACCACTTCCACCTTGCCGGGGACGCGTTGACCGGTCTTGATCTCCACACGTTTCGCCTTGCCATCGACGATGGTGTAGACGAAACGCGTCTCGCCTTCCTGCATCAATGCCTGCTCCGGCAACAACAGCGCCGTGCCTTGTTGCTGCGCGGTGCCGAGCGCGACCCGTGCGAACTGGCCCGGGCGCAACTTGTACCCGGGATTGTTGATGCGCGCGCGTAATTTCACGCTGCGGCTGTTGGCGTCAATGACCGGCTCGATCGCGGCGACTTCGCCGTCAAACAGCTCACCCGCGAACGCATCGACCGACACAGACACCTTCTGCCCGGTGGCGATCCGGGTCAGCTCGCTTTCCGGCACGCTGAAATCGACCTCCATCGGATCCAGCCGCACCAGGTTGACCAGCGCCTGGCCTGGGCTGACCACTTCGCCGACGCTGACGTCGCGCAGGCCGATCACGCCGCCGAACGGGGCGCGGATCGAGGTCTTGGCCAGCTGCGCCGAGGTCGCGGCCAGGCGTGCCTGGCTGACGCCGAGATCGGCGCGGGCCTTGTCGGCATCGGAGCGCGAGATCAATTGCTGGTCGGCGAGCTGGCCGACGCGCGCATTGGCGCGGCGCGCGTTCTCCAGCGTGGCCCGCGCCTCGTTGACGTCGGCGCCGAGCACGCTGGCATCGAGGCTGAAAAGTGGCGCACCAGCGGGGACGCGCTGGCCCTCGTTGAAATGGATGCGAGAGATCTTGCCAATGATTTCCGGCCGCACCACCACCGACTCATCGGCGCGCAACGTACCGACCGTGCTCAGGCCGCGTGCCAGGGTTTCGGGCTGGAGCGTGACCGCTTCCACTGCCAGCTTCATCTCTTGCGGGGGGCCCCCACCTGCGCCGGGAGGCGCACCCGCGCCTCCGGGACTACCCGCATCGCCCTTGGAGCAGGCGGCGATGGTGAAGACAGCAAGCAAGGGAATCGACAACAACGCGATGTGACGCATGGGGGACCTCGACGGAACGCCGGCTCGGCCGGACTGACATTGGACTAATTTCTGTACTGGCGAGTATAGGACTACTTTCCGGGCGTGGCGAACGTGCCGGAAGTCCTGCCAATCACGTCATCTGAGGTATCGAGCGTGTGTTGCACGGCTGTTGAGACGATCCATCCTGTGGATGCGCGAAGCGTTTCACACCGCCGAAGGCTGATGATCAATTCGCATGCTTCCAGTTTGTAGAACGGCAGGATACGGAGCAAAAAAACCAAGCAAGCATGTCATTGGCCGGGTGAAAGGGTTCGGCTCTAGAGGGCAGCGCTGGTGTCGAGCCGCGACGCCAATGTCGCAGTCTGCACGTTGTCGACAAAGGGCAAACGTCCCAGACATGGCGTGGCCATTCGTGAGCACAACAACTCGAAGTACGCATCGCGATGTTCCATCGCCGGATCAATGTCGTTGGCGATCCAGCCAGCAAGCGTTGCACCATCGACTTCGATGGCGCGCGCAGTCAACCGCGCATGGTTGATGCACCCCAGGCGCAGGCCAACCACCAGCAGCACGCGCAGTTCGAGTGCGCGAACGACATCGCGCTGATCGAGCGTCGACGACAGCGGTGCAGCCCAACCGCCGACGCCTTCGACGACAACGATATCGGATTGCGCTTGCAGGTTGCGATACGCCGCGTCGATGCCGGCCAAGTCGATTGCGATGCCAGCGTCGCGCGCGGCGATTTCCGGCGCGGTCGCTGCAGGCAGCGCGTAGGGGTTGACGTCGGCGTAGTGCGGCCGCGGATCGCTGGCTGCTTGCAACGCCAGTGCATCGTCGTTGCGCCAGGCCTCTTCGATCCATTCGCAACCACTGGCGACCGGCTTCATGCCGACCGCGCGCAAACCTTTCGCGCGCAAGGCTTGCAGCAGAGCGATGCTGGCGAAGGTCTTGCCGACCCCGGTATCGGTGCCGGTGACGAACAGGCACGACGGGGTCGAACTAGGCGCGGGCATCGATCGCTTGCTCATGCGCGGCAATCACGCGCCACTGGCCACAAGCCATCAACGGCATCGCGATATTCAGGCCGAAAGATGAATCCCGGGATTCCCATCCACCAACCACTTTCCGCACATGCGGAAATGATCAGCGCCGACACGATCGACAGCAACGCGACCGCCGGAATCAATCCCCAACCGAGCAAGTGGTAACGCGTTTCGACGTGCTCCGCGTAGGTCAGGCCCAACGTGTCGCGCAGGCGCCAAGCATGCCGGTAGAGCAGATCATCATCGCCCCAAGTGAGCCGAAGGCAACACTGAAGGTGATGAACAACGTCCGGATGTCGGTGACCGTGGCGCAGAAATTCGCGGGCAGGTAGCCGCCTGACAACGAGTCGCACAATGCCTCGAATACCATCCACATCGGATAGACGAACACCAGCACCGAAAACACCAGCAAAAAGCTCAGCCCGCGCGTGGCGGAAGGTCTCCAGCCACGTCACCTGCTGACCGCGCAGGCGCAAGCCTTTACTGTCCCGGATGAGTGTGTCGACTGGCAGCATCGTGGTACTCCGGTTGTCCTGGCGGCCGCTGCTACACTCTGCGGCATGTTCGCAGCGCAAAGTCTAAGCGGCAGCAAGCCGCAGCAGTATGCCCAGCTCGCCGCGCAGGCACGCGCGTTGCTGGCAGGCGAACCCGACCGCATCGCCAACGCGGCCAATCTTTCGGCATTGGTTTATCACGCTTTGCCGGATCTCAATTGGGCCGGCTTTTATCTGTACGACGGCAAGGAGCTGGTGGTCGGCCCGTTCCAGGGCCAGCCGGCCTGCGTGCGAATTCCGCTCGACAAGGGCGTCTGCGGCGCGGCGGCGAGTACGCGCACCACGCAGCGGATTGCCGATGTGGATGCGTTCCCCGGGCACATCGCCTGCGATTCGGCATCGCGTTCGGAACTGGTGGTGCCGTTGGTGCACCGCGATCATTTGATCGGCGTGTTCGATCTCGACAGTCCAACGCCCGATCGCTTCGATGCAGACGACCAGCAGGGTCTGGAAACGATTGCGGCCATCTACGTGGAGTCTCTGGCATGACCGCTGAAAAACTGCGCAACATCGGCCCGAAGTCATCGGCGTGGTTGCGCCAGGTCGGATTGCGCACACGCGACGATCTCGCCGGTGTCGGCACGGTCGATGCGTTCATGCGGGTCAAACGCGCTGGCTTCAAACCCAGCCTCAATCTGTTGTACGCATTGGAAGGTGCGCTGCTGGATTGTCATTGGCAGGAAGTACCCGACACACGCCGCGTCGAACTCGTCACTGCCGCGGAAGCCGCCATCGCACTGCTGCCGCCACCGCGTAATCGTCCGGCTGCATCCCCCGTGACAACGACGGTGATGCAAGAGCCAGAGGATGCATTCGACGATGGTGTCGATCGCGAAGCTTGAGCGGTTGGCGTAACACTTGGTTACCCGTGAATTGCATAACAACTTGAAATCCGTAGCTGAGTAACCCCGGACTTGATCCGGGGCACCCGGGGCTCTTCGTGAGGTGTCGAAAATCCCCGGGTGCGGCCTACGGCCTTACCGGGCTACGCTGGTTCCTGCGTTGCCTGCGTGCGTGACCAATGTTTGAAGCCAGCCTATGGCACATGTATCAAAGTGCAGCAGCATCAAGCATACGGCTACGCCACACTCTCGCTATTGATGGATTCTTTGACCCATGATTCGCCCTTTTCTCGCAGCAATATTGTTGTTTCTGCAGCTTTGCGCTGCTGCACAAGCCACCAGCATTCCTTCACGGCCAGGCGAACCGGGTAGCACCAAATGCCTATCCAACGCTCAAGAAGTAAAAGAAGAGGGCTTCATATCGATCGGTGGCATCGAGCAATGGGTCACGATCAAGGGAGCCCACTGTTCAAACCCCGTGGTGCTTTTTCTCCACGGCGGGCCTGGAAATCCATTGAGCCCTTACGCGGGCTCGGTGTATGGCGCATGGGAGAAAGAATTTACCCTCATTCAATGGGATCAGCGCGGCGCAGGCAAAACATACGGACGCAATCCGGATACGGCTCAGTCCGAGCTGACCATTGAGCGGATGACGCAGGACGGCATCGAGCTGGCTTCGTATCTGATCAAGCACCTCGACAAGAAGAAAATTGTCCTGCTTGGTGGGTCCTGGGGTTCGGTCTTGGGCGTACACATGGCCAAGTCCAGGCCTGACTTGTTCCATGCCTATATCGGCGTCGGACAGCTCGTCAGTTATCAGGAAAACCAGGCCGCCAGTTATCGAAAGATACTTGCCTTGGCTCGTACGGCAGACGATACGAAAACACTGTCGGCCATCGAGACCCTCGGACCGCCGCCATGGGTAAATCCCCGCAACTTTGGAATCCTGAGACGCGCTACCCGGGCATACGAAGCGAAGACGTCGACCCCCGCCCCTGAATCATGGTGGGTCCCGTCGCCAGACTATGCGACGCCCGACATGCAGGCTGCCTACGAAGGCGGCGAAGATTACTCGTACCTGCAGTTCGTCGGCTTGAAGGGAAACGGCATGTTCTCCCTGATCGACTTGCCAAAACTCGGCACAACTTTCGAGCTGCCCGTCTTCATGGTCCAGGGATCGGAGGATCTTGTCACGACCCCTGATGTTGCAAAACGCTACTTCGACACGATCGTGGCGCCGCAAAAAGAATACGTCTTGCTCCCGCGTACCGGACATGATCCCAACGCGGCCATGATCGATGCTGAGTACAACATCCTGAAAACTCGCGTCGTCCCGACGCCGAACTGGTAATTCGGAAGCCTGGCCCGTTATTCGACCGTCACCGATTTCGCCAGATTCCGCGGCTTGTCCACATCCGTCCCACGCGCCAGCGCCGCGTGATACGCCAGCAACTGAACAGGAATCGCATGCACGATCGGGCTGAGCACACCGACATGGCGCGGCGTGCGGATGACATGCACGCCTTCGGATTCGCTGAAGTGGCTGTCGGCATCGGCGAAGACGTACATTTCGCCGCCCCGCGCGCGCACCTCCTGGATGTTGGATTTCACTTTTTCCAGCAGGCTGTCGTTAGGTGCGATCACGACGACTGGCATGTCGGCATCCACCAGCGCCAGCGGACCGTGTTTAAGTTCGCCAGCCGGGTAGGCTTCTGCATGGATGTAGGAAATTTCCTTGAGTTTCAGCGCGCCTTCCAGGGCAATTGGATAGTGCACGCCGCGACCGAGAAACAACGCATGATGTTTGGGCGCAAAGCGCTCCGACCACGCCACGATCTGCGGCTCCAGATTCAATGCATGTTGCACGCTGCCCGGTAAATGCCGCAGCGCGTCGAGCAGTTCGTTTTCCAGAGCGGCATCGAGCCGACCACGCAATTTCGCAAGCGTGCCGGTCAACACGAACAACGCGACGAGCTGCGTCGTGAACGCTTTGGTCGAAGCCACGCCGATCTCCGCGCCGGCACGGGTGTAGAACACCAGTTTGCTGGCGCGCGGAATGGCACTCTCCGGCACATTGCAGATCGACAGCGTCTTGTCCTGCCCGAGCGACTTGGCGTATTTCAACGCTTCCATCGTGTCGAGGGTTTCGCCCGACTGCGAAATGGTGACGATGAGCTGTTTCGGATTGGCCACCACGCCGCGGTAGCGGTATTCGCTGGCGATATCGACCGCGCACGGCAGGCCCGTGAGCGCTTCGATCCAATACCGCGCTGTCAGTCCGGCGTGGTAACTGGTGCCGCAGGCGAGGATCTGCACGCACTCGACATCGCGCAATACCGCTTCGGCATCGCGTCCGAACAGCGCCGGCGCGAAACCGCCCTGGTCGATGACCGCTTCGATGGTGTCGGCGATCGCACGCGGCTGCTCGTGGATTTCCTTCTGCATGAAGTGCCGGTACGGGCCGAGTTCCAGCGAGGCCAGCGACACGTCGGAGACGTGCACGTCGCGCTGTACTTCGGCATCGTTGTCATCGAACACGCGCACCGATTCTCGCGTGATTTCCGCGGTGTCGCCCTCTTCCAAGAAGATCACGCGACGCGTCGCAGTGATGATCGCGGACACGTCGGAGGCGATGAAATTTTCACGCTCGCCCAAGCCGATCAGCAATGGGCAACCCATGCGCGCGGCAATCACGCGGCCGGGCTCCTTGCGGCTCACCACCGCGAGCGCGTACGCGCCATGCAGCTCCTTGACCGCGCGCTGCACTGCGACCAGCAGGTCGGCGCCTTCGGTCAGGTGCGCGTGGATCAGGTGGGCGATGACTTCGGTGTCGGTCTGCGATTCGAACGTGTAGCCGAGGCCGCGCAGGCGCTCGCGCTGCTGCTCGTGGTTTTCGATGATGCCGTTGTGTACCAGCGCCACGCCGTGGCTGACGTGCGGATGCGCGTTGGCCTCGGTCACGCCGCCGTGGGTGGCCCAGCGCGTGTGGCCGATACCGACCTGCGCATGGAAGCCTTCGCTGTGCGCGGCGGCCTCCATTTCAGACACGCGTCCAGTGCGGCGCACGCGGCGGATTTCACATCTGCCGCTTTCGTCGTTTAGCACGGCGATGCCGGCAGAGTCGTAGCCGCGATACTCGAGCCGCTTGAGGCCCTCGATCAGCACCGGGACCACATCGCGATCTGCGATCGCACCGACAATTCCGCACATGGGCTGGTGACTCCTGCAGGGTGGCGGCTAGTTTACCGGTGCAGCGGAAACACCGGCTGAGAAGAGTTTCCGTTTGCAGGAGCGGCTCAGCCGTCCTACAAACGGCGATGCGTCAGGGTTTTGGAGTTTTCTTCGGACGCTGCCAGCCTTCCAGCGTTTCCTGCCGCGCACGCCCAATCGTTAGCTGTCCGTCCGGCGCATGTCTTGTAATGACCGAACCCGCGCCGATGGTCGCATCCTTTCCGATGCTGACCGGCGCCACAAGCGACGCATTCGATCCGATGAACGCGCCATCCTCGATGGTCGTCGTCAATTTGTTCACCCCGTCGTAATTGCAGGTTATGGTGCCCGCACCAATGTTGACCCCGCTGCCGATCACGGCATCGCCGAGATAAGTCAGGTGGTTGGCCTTGCTGCCGACGCCGAGCGTGGTGTTCTTGATCTCGACGAAGTTGCCGATGTGCGCGCCATCGGCCAGTACGGTGCCGGGCCGCAAGCGCGCGAACGGGCCGATCATCACCGCGCCTTCGGTAACCGCGCCATCGAGATCGCAATGCGCGCGCACCTGGGTGCCTGCGGCGAGCGTGACGTTGCGCAGCCGGCAGAACGGGCCGATGCGGACGCCATCACCCAGCGTGATCTCGCCTTCGAGGATCACATCGACATCGATCTCGACATCGCGACCCACCGCGACCTTGCCCCGCACATCGACGCGATTGACGTCGGCAAACCGCACGCCGTCGACGCACAACGCCTTCACCGCGCGCAACTGGAAGGCACGCTCGAGTCGCGCGAGTTGCCACGCATCGTTGGCGCCTTCGGTTTCGACCGGATCGGCGACCGGCACCATCGTCGCTGCACTGTATTCGTCAGCCGCAGCTGCGAATACATCGGTGAGGTAATACTCGCCTTGTGTGTTGTCATTGGACAGCGCAGCCAGCCATCCTTTCAGCGCGGTCGATTCCGCGATGATGATGCCGGTGTTGACGATGCGGATCCGGCGCTGCGCGTCATCGGCATCCTTGTGTTCGATGATCGACGCGACGCGACCTTCGGCATCGCGCACGATGCGGCCGTATCCGCTGGGATCTTCCAGTTCGGCGACCAATACCCCGAGCCGTCCCTGCACCGCCAGCAACCGGCGCAACGATTCGACGGTGATCAGCGGCACGTCGCCGTACAGCACCAGCACATGGGCGCCGTCCGGAATTTCCGGCATGGCCTGTTGCAGCGCGTGGCCAGTGCCGAGTTGTTGTACCTGCTCGGTCCAGTGCAAGTCCGACTGTCCGGCGAACGCCGCCCGCACCTGCTCGCCGCCATGTCCGTAGACGATATGAATACCGGCCGGACCCAGCCCGCGCGCCGATTCGATCACATGCGCCAACATCGGCCGCCCGGCGATGGCCTGCAGCACTTTCGGCACGGCCGACTTCATCCGCTTGCCTTCGCCAGCGGCGAGGATCACGACATGCAACGGTGCGGGCATCGGCTTTCCAGCGATCGGCGATGACGGAATTCTACCGGGCCGCGCTG
>JAYTAY010000144.1:0-1811 GCA_043737255.1 Luteimonas sp. | reverse complement strand
TGTTGCGTCTTGTTGAAATTGCAGATGACAAGGTGCTGCTGTGCCTGCTGGGTCACTCCGAGCCGGCGCGCCGTGATGCGGCTTCGAACTTGGATGCCGACGCGCGTCCTGTCGCGTGCGCGCAACACATGCCGTATCCGGTCAGCGCCGATGCCTTCATTGCCTTGGCGGGTTCCGTCGGACTGTTTTGCACTGAACCACCCGCATTCGTCCGGGACGCGGACGGCATCTGCGTCCGCGCCTTGTACTGTTTGAGCAGGCACGAATACACGGTCCGTTTTGCGCGCATGACCGATATCGATGCGCTGGAGAGACTCGAGGATCTGTGTTGGGTTCCACCGCTACGCACGCCGAAGCAGGGCCTGTCGGCTCGCATCGAAGGCTTTCCGCAGGGACAGTTCGTGCTGGAACTGGGCGGCGAAGTCAAAGGCGTCATCTACAGCCAGCGTATCGGCGACGAAGCGGATCTTGCCCGCTGCACCATGGACGATGTGCATCGGCTGCACGACCCCGACGGCGACGTGGTGCAGTTGCTGGCGGTCAACATCGATCCCGGCAGCCAGAACCTGGCCTGCGGCGATCAGTTGCTTGAATTCATGCTGCAGCGTTCCTGCCTGCAGCAGGGCGTGCGAAAGATCGTTGCGGTCACGCTGTGCAAGGATTTCCATGCGGGCTTGGGAATGTCCTTCGATGACTATGTCTCCGGACCTGGCAGGGAGCGCGACCGCGTCCTGCATTTTCATCTGCTGCATGGTGCTGAGATCGCGTCGACACTGCCTGGCTACCGGCCGCGCGACACCGCCAACGAAGGCAAGGGTGTCCTGGTCAAATATGATCCCGCGCGACGCAGGGTGCGGCCGCCGGCCGGTATGGCTGAGCAGGTGGCAGCGACGGTGGCCGAACCACAGCAACCGTATGCCTCGGCACGCGATGAGACGTTACGTTTCGTCGTTGACGCGGTGTCCATGCTGATCGACAGCATGGATGCGATCGATGCCGACCGGCCGCTGATGGAATGGGGCTTGGATTCGGCGGGCCTGTTGGCGCTCAAAACGAAACTCGAGACCCGTTTCGGCAAGCGATTGAAGCCTTCGTTCTTTTTCAGCCACAACACCCCGCGCAAGGTCGTCGATTACCTTTCTCCGGATCGGCGAAGGTCGGACCGGCGCGCAACCGGCCATGCGTCGGCACCAGCGCCAGCGCCCAGCGCGGATGCGCCTGTCAATGGGACCGATATCGCAATCATAGGAGTCGCCTGCCGTCTGCCCCAAGGTATTGATGATCTAGACGCGCTTTGGGACGTGCTCGACGCGCAGCGCGACGTGATTACGGAGTATCCCGCCTCGCGCGGAGACTGGCCGCACGGTGGAGGTATCGAACGCGGCGGCTTCTTGACCGACGGCGAATGCTTCGATGCGCCGTTCTTCAGGATCTCGCCCAGCGAGGCGGAAGTGACCGACCCGCAGCAGCGACTGCTGCTGGAAGTGTCATGGGCGTGTTTCGAAGATGCCGGTATGCTGCCGGCCGCACTGCGCGGCACCGATACGGGTGTGTTCGTGGGCGCCAGCAACAGCGACTACGCCCATCTGCTGCAGGATGCCGCCACCGAGGTGGAAGCGCATTCAGCGATTGGCAATTCGCTCGCGGTGCTCGCCAACCGCTTGTCCTACTTCTACGATTTCAACGGCCCGAGCCTGCTGATCGACACGGCTTGCTCTGCGTCGATGGTTGCGCTGCACACCGCGATCCGGTCGCTGCGCGCGCGCGAATGCGGGCAGGCTCTGGTCGGCGGCGTCAACTTCATCTGCAAT
>JAYTAY010000143.1:0-10236 GCA_043737255.1 Luteimonas sp. | reverse complement strand
GCGCTCTTCCGACGTCATCCATGGCTTGATGCGATCGGTGCGCGCGACCTCCGACAACGTCAACGCGGCGAAGGGTCGCGCAAAGCCGGTTGCGTCGCCTGCGGTCAGCATCGCGTACAGACCATCACGCAGCGCACGCAGGCCTTCCACATCCAGTTGATCGGCACGCATCCACTGCGTCAGCGCCTCATACGCAATGCCATCACGCAGTGTCGGATCGGGATCGCCCAGACAGTCAAGCAATCCGTTCGCAAGCGTTTGCCGCTCCACCGCATCCGGCACGGTGAACTTCAACAGCTTGAGCGCCTGCAACGATTCGCGTGTCTGGCCCTCGGGCGGACAGGCCGCGAATGCGGGCGCGGCCAGCAGTGCGAGCAGCAATATCAGCATCAATCCACGCATGAAATTCCCCTTGCGATCATGGTCGCGCCACGCTCTCGATCGATGTGGTTCGCATTGCTCACCGCATCTTACGCGAGCCGTGAAAAGCAGGCTGGGTTGGCTTCATCAAATCAGCATTTTCCGAGGTAAAAGCGCTTGGTTGATGGAGCGAACCCAGCCTACGATATTTCCCCTGGCTGTGTGTTGACCGCAATGGCGTAGCACCTTGGCTATGATGCAAGGCATGGCTGACGACACGTCGATCCACCCTTACGACAAGGCTGCGGGCGGCTGGGATGCGCTGAAAAGCTCGTGGCAGGCGTTGCGCGATCAGCAGATGGTGCTGAAGGGTGCCAATACGCTGCTGCGGACCAACCAGGATCGTGGGTTCGATTGCCCGGGCTGCGCCTGGCCAGATCGCAACGCGCATTCGACGTTCGAATTTTGCGAGAACGGCGTCAAGGCCGTTGCCAACGAGGCGACGTCGCGGCGGATCATGCGCGAGTTTTTCGCCGCGCATCCGGTCGACGAACTGCAGACCTGGAACGACCACGACTTGGAGGCGCTTGGCCGGTTGACCGAACCGATGACCTACGACGCCGCCAGCGACTACTACGTCCCGATCGCATGGGGCGACGCATTCGAACGGATTGCCTCTACGTTGAATACACTGGACTCGCCGGACGAAGCGGTCTTCTACACCTCGGGTCGCACGTCGAACGAAGCCGCCTTCCTCTACCAGCTGTTCGTGCGCGAATTCGGCACCAACAACCTGCCCGACTGCTCCAACATGTGCCACGAACCGTCCGGCGTGGCGATGGGCGAACAGGTCGGCAGCGGCAAAGGCTCGGTGCTGCTGGACGATTTCGAGTTGGCCGAAGCGATTTTCATCTTTGGACAGAACCCCGGCACCAACCACCCGCGCATGCTCGGCGAGTTGCGCAACGCCACCAGGCGCGGATGCCACATTGTCGCGATCAATCCATTGCGCGAACGCGGACTGGAACGGTTTTCCGATCCGAAATCGCCAGCGGACATGCTGCGTGGAGACGGCACGAAGATCGCATCGCAGTATCTGCAGCCCCGCATTGGTGGTGACCTTGCCTTCGCGGCAGGCGTTGCGAAGATCGTGGTGGAACGCGATGCCATCGATCGTGCATTCATCGATGCGCATACGTCCGGCTTTGAGACCTATGCAACCTCATTGCGTGCAATGGAATGGGAGGACATCGAGCGGGAATCGGGCCTGTCGCGCAACGACATCACCCGGGCCTCCGACGTCTACATCGCCAGCAACGCGACCATCTTCTGCTGGGGTATGGGCATCACCCAGCACCATCGCAGCGTCGCGACCATCCAGATGCTGGTGAACCTGTTGCTGCTGCGCGGCAATATCGGCAAGGCCGGTGCGGGGCCTTGCCCCGTGCGCGGGCACTCCAACGTGCAGGGTGATCGCACGATGGGCATTTACGAAAAGATGGACGATGCGTTTCTCGACGAGCTCGGGGCTGCCTTCGATTTCGCGCCGCCGCGTGAGGATGGTTTCGACACCATCGCCGCGATCGAGGCGATGCGCGACGGACGCGCCACGGTGTTCTTCGCGATGGGCGGCAACTTCGCTGCAGCGACGCCCGATACCGAGGTGACCCAACGTGCGTTGCGCAATTGCGAATTGACGGTGCACGTCAGCACCAAGCTCAATCGCTCGCATCTGGTTCACGGGCGCAACGCGTTGATCCTGCCCTGCCTCGGGCGTACCGAGATCGACCTGCAGGCCAGCGGGCCGCAAGCAGTCACGGTCGAGGATTCGATGAGCATGGTGCATCTGTCGTCCGGCATGAATCCACCCGCGTCAGAACAGTTGCTTTCGGAACCGGCGATCGTTGCCCGACTCGCGGTCGCGACGTTGTCGAACACGAGGACGCCGTGGCTGCAGTTGCTCGAAGATTACGATCGTGTCCGCGATCGCATCGCTCAGGTCGTCGATGGTTTCGAGCACTTCAATGTTCGCGTACGTGCACCGGGTGGCTTCCACCTGCATCATCCGAACCGCGAACGCACGTTTCCGACGATCGATGGCAAGGCACGGTTTTATCCGCATGCGCTTTTTTTCCCACGGGGGCTTCCCTCGGTCGTAGGAGCGCCCCATGGGCGCGATGAGGCTTTCCCGGTAACGCGCCATCGCGCCCACGGGGCGCTCCTGCAATTGATGACGGTGCGCTCGCACGATCAATACAACACCACCATCTACGGCTTGAACGACCGCTATCGCGGCGTCGATGGCGAGCGCCGCGTCTGTTTCATCTCGCGCGAGGATCTTGCGCGGCATGGCCTGGCCGCGGGCGAACGTGTCGACATCACTTCGGTCTGGGATGACGGCGAACGTATCGCGCGCGGTTTTCTGCTGGTCGAATACGACATCCCACCCGGCTGTCTGGCCAGTTATTTCCCGGAAACCAATGTGCTGGTGCCTCTGGGCAGTCATGCTGAGCGCGCCCGCACGCCGGCGTCGAAATCCATTCCGGTGCGTCTGGACCGGGCGCGCGCATGAGCGAGGACAACGCACTCGCCTTGCTGCAGGTGTCGTGCGCGGAGGATGCGCAATCGGTCCATCGCGTTGCGAAACGACTGGGGCTTGGTTTGAGCGAACTGCAACGCCTGCTGACGGCGCTCGGCGACGATCCGCGCTTCGACGGTTTGAACCTTGTCGAGCAGCAGCAACAAAGCGAGCGCACTGTGCTGCGATTGACCGAACGCGGACGGGCGCTGTGCCAGAGCGATTGATGCCGAGCGGATTACAGTCAGTTGATGCGTTGCACGTGGCGGGCGGCGTATCCATGACGCGCACCGAATCGGTGGTGGAGGAAACACCAGTCGCGCTGCTCTACAACGGCGATCCATTCGCCGTGATGATGGCGACGCCGATGGATCTTGAGGACTTCGCACTCGGTTTCGCCTTGACCGAGGGCATTGTTGCGTCAGCGGATGAATTCAGGCTGGTCGATCTGGTCCGCAGCGATCGCGGCATCGCGTTGCACGGCGCCATCCCGCAATCACGATTTGATGCGCTCGGCGAACGCCGGCGCAATCTCGAAGGCCGTGGCGGCTGCGGGCTGTGCGGCGTCGAGTCGCTGGATGCCGCGATTCGCCCGATCAGGACGGTGACAACAACGTGCAATGTGTCGATCGCGCAGGTACATGACGGACTCGCCCTGCTGGCGCAACGCCAGCCGTTGAATGCCGCAAGTGGCGGCTTGCATGCGGCAGGTTACGTGCACGCCAACGGGATCGTGGTGCGCGAGGATGTTGGCCGTCACAACGCGCTCGACAAACTGGTCGGCGCCCTTGATGCTGCATCGGATCGATCCGATGGCTTCCTGGTGATCACCTCGCGCGCCTCCTACGAGATCGTGCACAAGGCCGCGATGGCGGGCATCGCCGTTGTGGTCGCGATCTCGGCACCGACCGCGCTGGCGATCAAGCTCGCGCAGCAGGCGAACGTCACGCTGGTCGCGTTCGCGCGTGGGGACACGATGAACGTTTATACGGGCGGCGAACGTGTTCGCTGATGCGTATCGAGCGGTGATCGCGACATGGCAATGGATGGACCGTAGCCCGGATGGAGCGCAGCGATACCCGGGGCTCCTCTCCGTCGACCGAAAAGAGCCGGGTATCGCTGCGCTCCACCCGGGCTACAACTGTCAGCCAATAACGTAGGCTGGGTTGGCCCCATCAACCCAGCATCTCGCAGACCAAGAAGCGCTGGGTTGATAAAACCAACCCAGCCTACGGTCGTCACGCCCATTCAAAAGCTCGCGCCATCCACCTTCGAAATCTTCAGCGAATCCAGATCCATATCCGGCAGGCAGCGCACATTGATCGCTGCCATCTTCGCCCCACTCCGCGGATCAACGCCTTCGCCGAACGGCGCGATGCCGCAAGCCGGGCAGAAATGGTGTTGGATCTGGTGCTTGTTGAACGTGTAAGTCCCCAGATCCGACTCTGGCGTCTTCAGCGTCAGCGCCTCGCGCGGCACGAACGCCAGCAGGCTGCCGCGGCGGCGGCACATTGAACAGTTGCATTCCATGGCCTCGGTGATGTCGGCTTCGACATCGAACGCGACCTTGCCGCAGTGACAACTGCCTTCGTGGGTCATGCTGGCATTCCTGATCGAAAGATCGCGCACCATAGCGCGTGACGCAGCCCTGCGCATCCGGCGACGGTCATGCTTGTCGCTGACCTTCGATTACCGCAGGCTCGCGGTTTGGTCTTGACCGGGGAAACATCGATGTTGCGATCCATCACAGGCTCATTGCTGGCGTTGATGCTGGGGGGTGCAAGCGTTGCAGTGGCGGCACAGACGATGCCGTCGAAGGCGCTGTCAACGGGTGCCTGCTCCACCATCCCGTTTGCCGATGCAAATGCCTCGGCCGTCACCACGCCGAGCGCCGAAAACGCGTGGGGCGGGCCGCGCAGCGACACCGCAGCCACCCTGTCCGACCGCGTAGTGAATTACGACATCAGCGCGACGCTGGATCCGGTCAAGCACACCATCGACGGCAAACAGAAACTGACCTGGCGCAACCGCAGCAACCAGCCGGTCTGCGCGGTGTACCTGCACATGTACCTCAATGCATTCGAGGGCCCGGGCAGCACCTTCATGACCGAACAGCGCAACCTGCGGTTTGGTTTCCGCAGCGGCGTCGAAGTCGACAAGGGCGATTGGGGTTACAGCGAACTCAAGCGCGTGCAGCAGGCCGGCAAACCGGTGCGCTGGAGTTTTGTGCATCCAGATGGTGGCCCTTCCACGGATCGCACCGTGGTGCGGCTGGATCTGCCGCAACCGGTCGCACCGGGCGCAAGCACCACGCTCGATATCGATTTCTTCAACCAGTTGCCGCGCGTGTCCGCGCGTACTGGTTATTTCGGTACGTTCCACTTGATCGCGCAATGGTTTCCCAAGATCGGCGTGCTGGAATTGCCGGGCGAACGGGGCGCCACCGCGCCGCGCTGGAACGTGCACGAATTTCATCTGCATAGCGAATTCTTCGCGGATTTCGGCAGCTACGACGTCAAGCTGACCGTGCCGAAGGGCTATACGGTCGGCGCCACCGGCGAGGAAGTGCCTGTTGAAAGCAGCGGCGCGCCGGCCGAACGCAGTGGCAAGGTCACGCATCGCTTCGTGCAACACGACGTACACGACTTCGCATGGACCACGGACAAGCGCTACGCCAAACCGCTGGAAGGCGTGTACACCGGCCCCGGCAGCCCACGCGTCAAGGTCAAGGTGCTGTTCCACCCGGAGTACGCCAGCAACGCCAAACCTGCGTTGCAGGCGACGATCGATGCGCTGACGTTCTTCTCGCGCACGCTCGGGCCGTATCCGTACAAGACCGTGACTGTGGTGATTCCACCGTTCAATGCCGACGAAGCAGGCGGCATGGAATATCCGACGTTCTTCACCGCATCGAGCGCCAAGAACGTCGATCCGGGCACGACCCAGCGCTACCTTCTCGACTTCGTCACCATCCACGAATTCGGACACGGTTACTTCTACGGCATCCTCGCGTCCAATGAGTTCGAGGAACCGGCTCTGGACGAAGGTGTCAATGAATACTGGGACCAGCGCATGATGCGCATGCGCAAGCAGGACCTGCATTTGGCGACACCGATGATGAGGCGCCTCGGCATCACTCCATCGTTCAAGGTCTTCGATACCGAACGCCTCGGCGCATCGCTCAATGACCCAGCCGATCCGCTTGGTCAGAACTCATGGAACCGCTTGTCAAGCGGTAGTTACGGCACGGTGTACTCGCGCACTGCCACCACGCTGCGCGACCTGGAACAGCGCGTCGGCACACCGGCGATGGAACGCGCATTCAAGCTGTACTACCAGCGCTGGAAATTCCGTCATCCCAGCTTCGCTGATTTCCGCGAGGCGTTGGCTGAAGGCACCGGCCAGCGCGCGGCTGTCGAACAGGCCTTCGCGCATCAGGTGTACGGCACGAAAAAAATTGATGACAGCATCGCCACGTTCTCCAGCGACGAGGTCCTGCCGCAAGCCGGCTACGTCGACTTCAAGGGCAAGCGCGTCGAGCTGACCAGCGAGGGCATCGACAAGGCCGTCGAGGATTTCCGCGATAACTGGAAGAAGAAAAACCCGAAGGCGAAGGAAGGCATCGGCGCATTCCCGTATCGCACCACCGTGGTCGTTCGTCGCAAGGGCGCGGATGTGCCGCAGACGCTGCACGTGAAGTTCGCCGACGGCAGCAGCAAGACGGCGCACTGGAACGGGGAGCGCTCGTGGCAACGCTTCAGCTGGACCACGCGTAGCAAGGCCGTGTCCGCGCAGTTGGATCCAGACAACCGGATCTATCTGGATACCAACAAACTCGATGACAGCCGCACGCTGAAACCAGATCGCTCCGTTGCCCGCCGCTGGGGCAGCGATGTCGCCGCCTTGGCACAAACCTTCTTCTCGTTGCTGGTGGGCCTATGAACACGTCGTCGCGTCGAAATATTTTTTCCAGGTCGGGTTTCCGTGCATTGATCGCGGGATGCGGCGCTGCCCTGCAATGGCGTTTGCTGCTGTTGTGGTTGCTGGCGATGCTGCTACCGACGCTGTTGATCGCGCTGCCGACGTCGGCCTGGCTGCAGGCACAATTTGGATACTCCGTGCATGCGGCGGATGTCGCCAACGGACGCAACCTGCCGCTGTTGCTCGATGGCCTGTTCTCGATCGGGGAAAGTCGCAGCTGGCTGCGCAGCAGTGCGGTCCTTGCAACCATCATGGCGGTGCTGCTGTCGCCGTGGCTCAATGGCATGGTCATCGCTTCAATCCGTGCCGGACGCCGCTTGGGTTTCGGCGAATTGCTGCAAGGCGGGCTGGCCGAATACGGCCGCATGTTCCGCACGCTGCTGTGGTCGTTGCTGCCCTTGGGCATTGCCATCGCGATCGGCGCCTGGCTGATCAGCCTGTCGGGCAAGCAGGTGGACGCTGCGATCCTCGCGAGCGATGTCGAAGGCATCGGGCGGATCGCGTTGTGGAGTGCGGTTGCGCTGTTCGTGCTGGCGCATGCCACCGTGGAAGCGGGACGTGGCTGGATCGGCGCCGATCGCGGCCTGCGCTCTGCGATCCGTGCATGGTGGCGTGGTGCCAAGCTATTGGTGCGCCGTCCGATTGCGGTGCTCGCCGTGTACCTGGGTACCGCGATCGCCGGCTACGGCCTGGCAGCGCTGTTCGGTGCACTGCGACTGCAGTTCAATGGCGCCGGCGCGGGCGGGTTTATCATCGCCTTACTGCTGACGCAACTTGTCGTCATCGCCTTGGCATGGGGGCGGATCGCGCGGTTGTATGGAATGGCTGATCTTGCTGGTGATGCGTTGTCGCGGCAGCCGGTCGTTGTTGTGCCAGCCCAGCGAAATGTTTCAGCTCAGGACAGTGTGTTGCCGCAAACAACGACGACTACGTTAGCCTGATCCGGTCAAAGCAATGACGTTGTCATTGCGCACTCTGTAGGAGCGCCCCATGGGCGCGATGGGGCGCTCCTACAAAACGCACCGGCATGATGGCGATGCCGGTCAGACCTGCAAGTCACGTCACATGAGGAATTCCCATGCGTCATTCATTGCTCGCCATCGCCGTGATCACCGCCGCCCTAGCCGCCTGCGAGGCTGAAGCGCCGACTGCTCCGACGACCGGAACGACTGCGACCACCGCAGCCGACACCTCGCAAGCCGATGCCCGATTCGCCGATGTCTCCAAGCGCTGGCTCGATGGCTGGCTGCAACTCAATCCGGTCGGTGCGACGCAGATCGGCGATCACCGTTTCGACAACGAAGTTGATGACCTGAGTGCAGCGGGGCGGCAGAAGTATCTTGATTTCAGCAAGAAGCTGCTGGCCGAACTCGATGCAATCGATGCCGGCACGCTGGGCCGCGAGAACCAGGTGGATTCGGCGATCCTGCGCAACCAGTTGCGTTCGGATATCTGGGGTTTGGAGACGTTGCAAAGCTGGGCGTGGGATCCGCAGGCTTACAGCGGGCTCGCCGGCGGCGCGATCTACAACCTGATGGCGCGCGATTTCGCACCGTTGCCGCAGCGCATGACGGCCGCTATCGTGCGCATGGAAAAGATCCCGGCATTGCTGGCGCAGGCGCGCGCAAACATCGATCCCGCGCGCGTGCCGAAAACCCACGCCGAAACCGTCGCCAAGCAGAACAAGGGCGTGCTGAGCCTGATCGACCAGTTCATCACGCCAAATGCAAAGGACTTGCCGGAAGCCGAACGCACCCGCCTGCAAGTGGCCGACGCGGCCTTGCGCAAGGCCGTCGAAGAGCACCAGATCTGGCTCGACAAGACGCTGGTGCCGAATGCCAAGGGCAATTTTCGCATCGGCCAAAAGCTCTATGACGAGAAGCTGCAGTTCTCGCTGAATTCGGCGCTGTCGCGCGCGGAGATCAAGCAGCGCGCCGAAGCCGAACTCAAGCGCGTGCGCGGCGAGATGTACGGCATCGCGCAGACGGTATTGAAGGACAAGGCCGATGCGCCGAACATGCCGGCCGCACCGTCCGACGAGCAACGGCAGGCAGCCATCGAAGCGGCGCTGGAGCTGGCGTACGCCGACAAGCCCAAGCGCGAGGACCTGGTCGAGTTCGCCAAGCAGACGCTGGCCGATGCGACCGCGTTCACGCGCGCCAAGAACTTGGTCACCGTACCCAACGATCCGGTCAAGATCATCCTGATGCCCGAATTCCAGCGCGGCGTCGCCGTTGCGTATTGCGATTCGCCCGGCCCGCTCGACAAGGGACTCGACACCTACTACGCGATCTCGCCGATTCCCGACGAGTGGACCGACGAACAAGTGGATTCATTCCTGCGCGAATACAACTCGCGCATGGTGCACCTGCTGTCGATCCATGAAGCGATGCCGGGTCATTACCTGGAAGGCGCGCATTCGGTGAAGTTCCCATCGACGCTGCGCGCGGTGCTGCGCTCCGGTTTGTTCGCCGAAGGCTGGGCGGTCTACACCGAGGACGTGATGGCCGATGCGGGCTACCTCGACAACGACCCGCTGTTCCGGCTGGTACAACTCAAGTTCTACCTGCGCACGATTTCCAACGCGATCCTCGACCAAGGCGTGCATGTGGACAACTGGACGCGCGAGCAGGCGATGGAGCTGATGACCAAACAGGCGTTCCAGCAGGAACGCGAAGCCGCTGGCAAGTGGACACGCGCACAACTCACGTCCGCGCAGCTGCCGACCTATTTCGTCGGCGCGCAGGAGCACTTCGACCTGCGCAAGGCGATGGAGACCAAACAGGGCGCCGATTTCAATGCCAAGGCGTACCACGACAAGGTGTTGTCGTACGGCGCGCCACCGGTGCGGTTCGTGCGGCAGTTGATGCTGGGTGAGGCCATCAAGTAGCGGCTGTTTTTCTACAGCTCCGTAGGATGGGCCTCGGCCCACCGCTCTTGATTCACCTGGTGAGGTGGACCATGGTCCACCGCTTGATTCATCCCGCGACGGTGGGCCAAGGCCCTGCCTACGGCACCGGCGCCAACCGCAAATCCTGGAAATCAAAGCTGAAATCCGTCAGCGGCGAAATAGCCTCCATCCGCGCCTCGCGAATCTTGCCGTCCTGGTTCAATGCAAACGTCAGGAACGCATCGGCGTTGAGACCACGGTCATCCCAGCGCACGATAAAGGTGTCGTGCTGCCAGTGTTCGAGCTTGCCGAGCAGCTGCCCGGTCTTGCTGAAGCGCAATTGCAGGCCGGCGCCGCGCGGTTCGACGAAGACATCCCCGTACCATGGATCGCGATAGGTGCCCACGTAGCCCGACAACGGCAAGCC
>JAYTAY010000142.1:0-1824 GCA_043737255.1 Luteimonas sp. | reverse complement strand
ATCCCGGATTCGGGCCGGCGCGCACGGCGGCACTGCTCAGCACGCTGGGGCTGGCCACCGCGGTCGCGCATGCCTTCAGCATGCGCCGCGGCTTTGCCCTTGCCGGCATCGGCCTGCTGTACCTGCCCGGCCTGTTCCTGCTGTGGAGCAATCCTGCCGACCGCGCGACCGCGATCGTCATGTCGGTGTACCTGGTCTACGTGCTGATCTCGCTGCTACGCAGCCATCTCGAGTACCAGCAGCGCCTGGACCTGGACCAGGAATTGCGCGACCAGCGCGACCTGTTCGCGCAGCAGAGCAAGATCGATCCGTTGACGGAGCTGGCCAACCGCCGGCATTTCGCGGATGTGCTGGCCGAGGCGACCACGCGTGCCAAACGCACCGGCGCGCCGCTCACGCTGTTGCTGCTGGATCTCGATCATTTCAAGAAGATCAACGACACGCATGGTCACGTCATTGGCGACGCGTGCCTGGTGGCCGTCGCCGGACGCTTGCGCGCGATTTTTCATGGCGCGGGCGATCTGGCCGCGCGCGTGGGCGGCGAGGAGTTCGGCGTGGTGCTCGACGGGCAGGACCTGGCGACGGCCTTGCAGCGTGCAGAATGCTTCCGCGCAAACCTGGTCGAGCATCCCGTCGCACTGCACGGCATCGTGTTGACGATGACGGCCAGCATCGGCGTCGCCGAGTTCGATAAATCAATCCATCGCGACGACGACGAGCTCTATCGCGCCGCCGACAGCGCGGTCTATCGCGCCAAGGCCGAGGGTCGCAATCGGGTCAGCCGGGATGAAGCGGCGCCGGATCAGGTGGCGGCAATCGTCTGACCGCACGAATTTCGTGGCGAGGAATCGGCGCAGCCGCTTCCGCCGGATGTGGTGACGTCACCCTCCCCTTCAGACGAATGAAATTTTCTTCGTCCAAAACGACATGCGGCGCAATGACAACGTTGCATCCGGGCTACGTGGTTGCTGGATGCGCCAAAACCATTTCGTTTCCTTCGACTGGAACGACATCCAGCGGACGCACCATGCAAAGCGCGTTTCAACGAACAAGGCTGTCATTGGCACCGATCCGCTGTCACTTGCGTTCCCAACGCGTCATCCGCCATGCCTCGCGCTGGGCTTGATCAAGAAATGTCCATGCGACAAAACGGCTTTGCTTGCTGCCTTGCGCCATCGCCACTTCACGCACCTCCTGCACACCGATTTTTTTCAATTGCCTGTGCACGTCGGCAAGATGTTCGGATTTCGCGATCAGGCTGCTGAACCACAGCACCTGCGTCTGGATGGCGACACTCTCCCGGATCATGCGGCGCACAAACGAGGCTTCGCCGCCGGTGCACCAGAGCTCGCTGGCCTGCCCGCCAAAATTCAATGGTGCGTCTGGTTTGCCTAAATTGCGCGACTTCCTTTGACTGCCGCGCGCGGCGTCCTCGGCGGATGCGTGGAACGGCGGATTGCACAGGCTGAGGTCGAACTGCTCGTCGCCGTGCAGCAGGCCGGCAAAGATGTGTCCGCGACTGGGCTGGTGGCGCAACTCGATCGCATCACTCAGGCCGGGGTTTGCCTGCACGATGGCATTGGCTGCGTGCAGTGCAGTGACGTCGACCTCCGTGCCGACAAAGCGCCAGCCATAGTCGCTATGACCGAGCAACGGGTAGATGCAGTTGGCGCCCACGCCGATGTCCAGCGCCAGGACCGTGGGGCCGCGCGGGATTACACCGTCGTTGGATGCGGCCAGCAGATCCGCGAGGCCATGCAGGTAATCGGCGCGGCCGGGGATCGGCGGGCACAGGTAGCCGTCGGGGATGTCCCAGTGCGCGAC
>JAYTAY010000141.1:0-4516 GCA_043737255.1 Luteimonas sp. | reverse complement strand
CCGACCTGCTCGATGCAGGCATCATTTTCGGCACCGGTTTCGCACCATTTCGCGGTGGTCCGATCGAATACGTCAAATCCGTCGGTCCGGATGTTCTGATTGCGAAGTTGCAATCGTTGCAAGCGAAGTACGGCGATCGATTTGCAGCGCGGCAAGGTTGGGATTCGCCCGCACTGCGCGAATGATAACCGTAGGGTGGCGCGCTTTTTGTGCCCACCATTGACTCGGCAAGGATGCCAAACCATGTCCAACTACTCCTGCGCCTACCCCACAGGCGCAAGCTATTTCTTCAAGCTCGTCGCATATCGTCGCCAGAACATCTTGTACGAGGATGCGCTGCGCCTTGCGTTGCGCTCAGCCATCTCAAGAACATGCACAGAACGACCTTTCGTGATCGATGCCTGGTTGCTGTTACCAGATCATGTGCATTGCATCTGGACTTTTCCGCCAGGCGACGCGGATTTCTCCACACGCTGGAGCATGATCAAGCGTCGAGTGAGCTTGGCATGCCGTGAATCGCATCGGAGGACTGAGATGCTGACTGCGTCCAAGCGCAGACATCGCGGATCGACGATTTGGCAACGTCGTTATTGGGAGCATCAGATCAGGGGCGAAACGGATTTTCGCCCGGCATGCAACTACATTTATTACAATCCGGTCAAACATGGTCACGTGACGCATGCAATTGATTGGCGGTATTCGACCCTGCATCGGGATATAGCCCAAGGCCTCTATCCGCATGACTGGACTGGAAGCAACAAAGATAGCGGCTTCGGAACACTCGGCGAGTAACCCAACTAGGGTGGCACGTTTTTTGTGCCCTCCATCGTCTGTTTGGTGGGCACGAAAAACGTGCCCACCCTACCTGCTACATCGTATGCGTCGGCTTGTCTGCGTCGAGCGTCCCGGCCAGCAGGGTTTCGATCTTGCCCTTGACCGCGTCACCTTCCGCCGTCTCGGCGAACTGCACGCCGATGCCCGCCATGCGATTGCCCTGCGCGCCGGGTGGCGTGACCCAGACGACCTTGCCGGCTACCGGCAGGCGCTCGCCGGATTCGGGCAGCGTCAACAGCAGGAACACTTCGTCGCCGAGGAAATAGCGCTTCGGTGTCGGCACGAAGATGCCGCCATGTTTGATGTACGGCATGTAGGCGTTGTACAGCTGGGCCTTGTCCTTGACGGCCAACGACAGGATGCCCTGTCGCGCACCCCCGGCTCCGGCAACTGCATTCATCCTCTGCTCCTGTCAGCGGCTTGGGCGTTTTCACCGCGCCAGGCCAGCAATAAATCCGCGACCGCCAGGTCCGCGCGGATCGTCGTCCGCAACAGATCGCGGGTGCGATTGGCCGCGTCGAACCATAGCGCGAGCGTGCGTGTTTGGGCCGGATCGGTCAAGCCGCTGGCTTCAGCCAGCGCCAGATCCGCAGCAAAACGCAAACGTAGCGGTCCCAATTCGTCGGCCACCCAGCGTTGCGCCGTCTCGACCACGGCAAGCTCACCCTTCGACAGCTTGCCCAGATCATTGGCCACATCGCGGCGCAACTTGAGCGAGCCGTCCTGTAGCCATGCATGGGCCAGGCCGGGGTGCCCGCGTGCCGCTTCGAGCGCTTCGAAGGCGACAGTTTGCGCATGTCCCTGTTTACGTAACCATTCCAGCGCTTCATCGTGCGGCGGCAGGCGGAATTCTAGTTTCTGGCAGCGGCTGCGGATCGTCGCGGGCAAGCGTGCGGGATGGGCGCTGACCAGCCATAGGTATCGACCGGGTACAGGTTCTTCCAAGGTTTTCAGCAGTGCGTTGCAGGCGAAATAATTGATCCCGTCAGCAGGATCGAGGATCACGCCTTGCGCACCGCCATACTGCGGAGTCAGCGTGAGCCTTTCCGACATTTCCCGTATCTGATCGATGATGATCTCCGTGCGCAACCGGGTGCCCTCCTTGTTGAGTACAAAGGAGATCACACGGAAATCCGGGTGCGTCCCGGCCGCGAACAAGTGGCAGCCGCGGCAGTCACCGCACGGCTCACCATCATTGGTGCGCGCGGCGCACAACAACCGTTGCGCAAGCCGTTCGGCGACCGTGCGTTTGCCCAGTTGCGCCGGGCCGCAAAACAGCATGCCGTGGGCGAGACGGCCGGCATCGATCGCTTCGCAGGCTTGCGCATACACGCGCTGTTGCCACGGCGCTAAACTCATAGCGAATCCCGCCACGTCCGCAGATGCGCAACCGCATCGGCCGCGACTGCTTGCGGAGTCTGCATCGCATCGATCACGCGGAAGCGTTCCGGTTCGGCGTCGGCGCGTGCGAGATAGGTGTCGTGTACGCGCTGGAAAAATGTGTCCTGCTCGCTTTCGATGCGATCAACATGGCCGCGTCCACTCGCGCGCTCGCGACCGACGATGACCGGCACATCCAGCAACAAGGTCAATCCGGGCTGGATACCGACCGCATGGCGTTCCAGAGCCGAGATGAAACCGACATCCAGCCCGCGTCCGCCGCCCTGGTATGCATAACTTGCATCGGTGAAGCGGTCGCTGATCACCCATGCGCCGCGCTCGATCGCTGGTTGAATGGTTTCGCGCACATGCTGCGCGCGCGCGGCGAACATCAACAGCAGTTCTGTTTCGGCCGAAGGCGCTTCGTGATCACGGCTTAGCAACAGGTCGCGGATCAGTTCCGCCAGCGCCGTGCCGCCAGGTTCGCGCGTGCACACCACATCATCGCCGCAATCGATCAGAAACATGCGCAGCGCAGCCAGCACCGTGGACTTGCCGGCGCCCTCGCCGCCTTCCAGGGTGACCAGACGTGGAGGCGTTACCAATCCGCTCATTGCGCCTGTTGCCGGCGATAACGCTGCACGTAGGCGCTGACGTTTGCGTTGTGTTGTTGCAGCGTGCTGGCGAACAGGTGCCTGCCGCTGCCATCGCCGACGGCAACGAAGTAAAGCGCGTCGCCCGCCGCCGGGTTGGTCGCGGCGTTAAGTGCATCGACTCCAGGCATTGCAATCGGCGTCGGCGGCAGGCCGGCCCGTGTGTAGGTGTTGTACGGCGTGTCGGTCTGCAAGTCCTGTCGACGGATGTTGCCGTTGTAGGCGCTTCCCATGCCGTAAATCACGGTGGGATCGGTCTGCAGCAACATGCCGATCTTCAACCGGCGTGCGAAGACGCCGGCGATCTGCGCGCGTTCGGAAGCGATGCCGGTTTCCTTCTCGACGATCGATGCAAGTGTCAGCGCTTCTTCCTTCGACTTGATCGGAATGTCCGAGGCGCGTGCCTCCCATGCCGCATCCAGCGCTTTGATCATCGCGGAGTGTGCGCGCCCGAGCACATCGAGATCGCTATCCCCACGGCTGTACTGATAGGTTTCCGGCAGGAAACGGCCTTCCGGGTGTTGTCCGGCATGACCTAGTAATGTCATCAATGCCGCGTCGTCGAGGGTTTCACTTTCCTTCTGCAGCGTGACCGAACGGGCCAGTGCCGCGCGCAGCTCGCGGATGTTCCAGCCTTCGACGATGGTGAAGCGGTAGCTGATCACCTTCCCGTCGCGCATGGCGACCAGCAGAGCGCGTGGCGTGCTTGACGATGCAAGCGCGTATTCGCCGACCTGTATCCTGCCGGCGGCACCGAGTTGCCGCGCCAGTGCCTGCCATTCCAGCGCGTGGCCTTCGCTGACGCCGATCTCTCGCAGCTTGCGCAGCACGGCGGGGAACGAATCGCCCTGCTCCACTACCAGCGTCTCGCCTGCTTCGATACCGGTCAAACGCGTTTCGGCAAAATTCGTGTAGCGCTGCCATGACAGGAACGCGGCGAATCCCGCCAGCAACGCAGTGATGATGAACAGGATACGGAAACCACCGCGTTTGCGAACTCGACTCACAAAACCTCCCAACGACTGGCGAATGCAGGGTGGACATGCGCAAGTCGTGCCTGCAATGCAGCGACCTGCGATTGCGGCGACCACTGCCGCTCACCCAGTCGTTCAACCGGCAGGATACCGCGCACGGCGTTGCAGAGAAAAATTGCATCGGCCGATTCCACTTGTTCTTGGGTCAGCCGCGCCTCGATTGCAGCTACTTCTGCCATGCACCATGCCCGACAGACACCGGCAACACCACAACGATCAATCAGCGGTGTCATCCAGCCACCCTCGCGCAGCACGAACAGGTTCGCGGATGTGGCGCAGACGGCGGAGCCCTCGTAGTCGCACATCAGACCCTCGTCGATGGTTTCGTCCAGCCACTCCCCGCGAGCGATGACCTGTTCCAGGCGATTGCAATGCTTGATGCCCGCCAGTGCGGGCTGGATCGCGAGCCGCGTGTCGCACCAACGTAGCGACAGCCCGCTTGCGCGCGGCTTCGACGGCAAGGAATGCCGCGATAACAGCCAGTCCGGTTCCGCATGAGGCGCTGGTGCGTAGCCGCGCCCACCGGCGCCACGCGTCACCACGAGTTTGAGTACGCCGTCATCGTTGGCGAACAGTTGCGATGCCTGGCCGCGAACGAAGGATGCGTCGGGCAGA
>JAYTAY010000140.1:0-1828 GCA_043737255.1 Luteimonas sp. | reverse complement strand
TCGCGCCCATGGGGCGCTCCTACAAAGCGTGGATCAAAACATCGGTCTGCTAGGCTTGCGCAATGATGCAGGACGAATCTTCAACACCTTTTCCCAAGATGTGTGAGCGCTTCCGCGGCTATCTTCCTGTCGTGGTCGACGTCGAAACCGGCGGCTTCGACTGGAACAAGCATGCATTGCTCGAAATCGCTGTCATACCGATCGATCTGGATGAACAGGGTGCGTATGTGTGCGGGGAAAGCGCGAACGCGCATGTGGTGCCGGCCGTCGGGACATTGATCGATCCGAAATCGCTGGAGGTCACCGGGATCATTCTGGATCATCCCTTCCGGATGGCGAAACCCGAGCGCGAGGCACTGGATCATGTCTTCGCGACGGTACGGGCAGCGATCAAGAAACACGGTTGCCAACGCGCGATCCTGGTGGGCCACAACGCACACTTCGACCTGAATTTCCTCAACGCCGCAGTCGCGCGCAGCGGACATAAACGCAATCCGTTCCATCCGTTCAGCGTGTTCGATACGGTGACACTGGCCGGTGTGGCGTATGGCCAGACGGTGTTGGCACGCGCAGTGCAGGCTGCAGGCCTGGAGTGGAACAGCAACGAAGCACATTCGGCCGTGTACGACGCCGAGCGCACCGCGCAGGTGTTCTGCAAGATCCTCAATGCGTGGCCGCGGGGTTGAGGTATGCCCGAGCGTAGGCTGGGTTGGCCCCATCAACCCAGCAACTGGCCGGGAGCGCTGGGTTAATGGGGAGAACCCAGCCTACGGAACTTGCGTGTTTGAAATCCGACGCTGTTTCAAGGTGCGGACGATGCCGTAGGCGCTGACAAGCACCCAGGCAACTTCAAGCAGGAACACCGACAGATTGAAACTGCCGAGCAACGAAACGAGGATGCCGGCGGCGCCAAACAGGTTCATCGTCTGGTAGGCCAGATCCGTTCCTGACAACCGGCCCACTTGCTGGAGAAAAAAAGCAGCCAGGATCATCAGCGTTCCCGCGAGGCCGACCACGTCGTACCAATGCATGTCCATCATCTGGATGCTTTCTCCTGCCGTTGCCGCACGGCTTCAAACAAGGTGATGCCGGTCGCGACCGACACATTGAGGCTCTCGACGCTTTGATTCGCCTCGGCACCGGGCATCGGGATGCGCACCAGGCCATCGCAGTTTTCACGGGTCAACCGGCGCAAGCCATCGGCCTCGCCACCGAGCACCAGTGCCACATTGCCGCGCAGGTCGATCGAGTACAGCGACGTCTCGGTTTCGCCCACCAATCCATAAATCCAGACACCGAGTTGCTGCAGGTCACGCAGGCAACGTGCAAGGTTGGTGACACGCACCACCGGCAGGCGATCGGCAGCACCGGCCGACGTCTTGCGCACGGTGGCATTGATCTGCACGGCCTTGTCCTTGGGAATGACGACGGCGGTGACGTTCGCGGCCGCCGCACTGCGCAGGCAGGCGCCGAGGTTGTGCGGATCCTGCACGCCGTCGAGCACAAGAATCAGGGCCTTGCCTTCGGCGGCTTCGACCAGCGCCTGTAGCTCGTTTTCATCCCAGGTCTTGGCCGCGGCGTAACGCGCGACCACGCCTTGATGACGCAGGGTGCCGACGACGCCATCCAGCGCCTGCAGCGCGACGCGGCGCACATCGATGCCTTTGCGACGTGCGTTCTCCTCGATCTCAGTCAGGCGCGCGTTCTTCGCGCCGGCTTCGATCAGGATTTCGCGGACATTGTCGGCGTCGTGTTCGATCGCAGAGGAGACGGCGTTGATGCCGGCGATCCATGGACTGTCTTTGCTCATGCGTTTCTATCTGGCTGT
>JAYTAY010000139.1:0-1829 GCA_043737255.1 Luteimonas sp. | reverse complement strand
CGACTTCGGCAGGATCGTAAAGGTTACGGCCGTCGAAGATCACCGCATCATGCAATGACGACTTGATCCGGGCGAAATCCGGACTGCGGAACTGTTTCCATTCGGTCACCACCACCAGTGCATCGGCATCGTCCAGCGCGGAGGCCGCCGATGCGCAAAGCGTCAGGTCGTCGCGCTCGCCATAGATGCGCTGCGCTTCACGCGTGGCTTCCGGATCGTATGCGCGGACGCTTGCGCCCGCTTCCCATAACTGCGCCAGCAAACGACGGCTCGATGCCTCGCGCATATCGTCGGTATTCGGCTTGAAGGCAAGACCCCACACAGCAAATGTCTTGCCATGCAAAGCCTGCGCCGGACTTGATCCGGGGTCGCTGCCGTAGTGACGCTGGATCAACTCGAACAGATGACCTTTCTGGCTGTCGTTGACCGCTTCGACCGAAGCGAGCAGGCGTGCGTCGTATCCGACATCTCCTGCGATACGGGCCAGCGCCTGCACGTCCTTTGGAAAACACGAACCACCGTAACCGGCGCCGGGGTAAATGAAATGCCAGCCGATGCGGGGATCGGAGCCGATGCCGTGGCGCACCTGTTCGATGTCGGCGCCGACGCGCTCGGCAATATTGGCGATTTCATTCATGAAACTGATCTTGGTCGCCAGCATGGCGTTGGCCGCGTATTTGGTCAGTTCAGCCGAACGCACATCCATCGCGACGATGCGATCGTGGTTGCGATTAAACGGTGCGTACAGGCGTTTCATCTTTTCGACGGCGGCCGCACTGGACGCGCCAATGATGATGCGGTCCGGACGCATGCAGTCCTTGACCGCATCGCCCTCCTTCAGGAACTCCGGGTTCGATACGACCTCGAACGCGATGTCTGCGTTGCGCGCTGCCAACGCAGCGTCGATGGCATGGCGCACCTTGTCGGCCGTGCCTACCGGAACGGTGGATTTGCCCACGATCAGCGCCGGACGTTCGAGGTGTCGACCGATCGTGTTGGCCACCGCCAACACGTATTTCAAATCCGCGCTGCCATCGTCGTCCGGCGGCGTGCCGACGGCGATGAAGACGATGTCGGCATGCGCAATGGCCTGCGCCGCATCGGTGGTGAACACCAATCGTCCGGCGGCGTGATTGGCCTTGACCATCGGTTCGAGGCCAGGCTCGTAGATCGGGATCACGCCGCGATCGAGACCTTCCACCTTGGCCGCATCGATATCCACGCACACCACATGATGGCCGACCTCGGCCAGGCATGCGCCGGTGACGAGACCGACGTAGCCTGTGCCAAAAATGCTGACGCGCATCGTGTGTTTTCGATTGCTGCGATGAGGCGCTGGTTGCGGTTACGGCGCCTTGACGATTTCGAGCAACTCGACTTCAAACACCAACGTCGCGTTGGGGGGAATCGGACCGCCCGGCGTACCCTTCTCGCCATAGCCCAGGCTGCTCGGGATCCACAGCTTGTATTTGCTGCCGACCGGCATCAACTGCACGCCTTCGCTCCAGCCGGGTGCGACCTGGGTCAACGGAAAGACGGCCGGCTCGTTGCGATCGTAGGAACTGTCGAACGTCTTGCCATCCAGCATCGTGCCCTTGTAATGCACGCGCACGGCGTCGGTAGCGGTGGGCTTGGCGCCCTTGCCCTCCGTCAACACCTGGTATTGCAAGCCAGACGCGGTCGTCTTGATCTCGGGCTTCTTGCCATTCGCGGCCAGGAAGGTCTGTCCGTCCGCAAGATTCTTCTTGGATTCGACTTCCATCTTGGCCGTTGCCTTCGCCTGCATTTTCTCGCCGAAGGCCTGGCCGATCTCCGCTGCCTGCTCTTCG
>JAYTAY010000138.1:0-4532 GCA_043737255.1 Luteimonas sp. | reverse complement strand
TCCCCCTTTGCTTTCTTGTCGCCGTCGGCCTTTGCGCGCGCTTTCATATCCATCTGATAAGCATTGATGTACGCCTGCTCACGCAGCACTTTCGAGTGCGGATCGATCGTCACCACGGCATTCGTCGCCACATCAATACGCCCCTGCCCGTTCTTCATTGCCAACCTTTGCTCGCGGCCGTTGACGCGAACTTCGACCGGCATCGGGAACGGGCGATCACCAGCCGTTTTCCAGCGCAATGTCATGCCGTCCACGTCGCGTGTCGACAGCAATTCCGGCAATGCCGACGCGTAGAGGTACGCATCAAAAAACCACTGGTAGTCGCTCCCTGTTGCCTTGTTGACTGCGGCGATGAAGTCCTGTGTCGTCGCATACAGCGGCTTGAAGTTGCCGGGCACGGGCTTCGTGGTTCCGTACACCAGCTGCCGCGTCGCCGCGAAAAAGTCCTCGTCGCCGATCAGTCCTCGCAAGGTATGCAATACCAGCGAGCCCTTGTAATACAGATCGTGTCCAGGCCCGGTCGCCTCGTCGTAGACCTCGGACGAGGTATGCGGCTTGCCTGATACCACCGGGAACCTGTTGATCAGCGTCGCGCGCTGTTTCATCAGGTTGGCGTGGTATTCCATGTCACCGCGCAGCCACTGCATGTACAACGGCTGCATGTAGGTACCGAAGCCTTCGTGCAGCCACATGTCGTCCCAGTCCACGTTGGTCAGCTGGTTGCCGAACCACTCGTGCGCGAACTCGTGCTGCAGCAGCCAGTCGTAGCCGTATTCGCTTTTCTTGTACTCGTTGCCGTAGGCATTGATGGTCTGGTGCTCCATTCCCAGGTGCGGCGTCTCCACCACGCCCATCTTCTCGGCTGCATACGGATACGGGCCGATCGTGCTTTCAAAGAAATCCAGCATCAGCGGGAATTCCGCGAACAACCCGCGGGCCTGCGCCGCATTGCCGCGCAGGTGCCAGAACCGCAACGGGATGACGTTGCCGTAGCGGCTCTTGTAATTGGCTTCCAGCAATTCGTACGGGCCGATGTTGAGCGCGATCGCGTAGGTGTTGGGATTTTCCGCGCGCCAGTGGTACGTGCGCCAGCCCTTGTCCTCTTCCATGCCCATCGCGATGCCGTTGCTGGCCGCAACCAGCGGCGCCGGCACGGTGATGTGCTGGTCGACGCGCAACGGCTCGCCCTGCGGGTGATCGATGCAGGGCCAGAACAGGTCGCAACCCTCGCCCTGTACCGCCGTCGCGATCCACGGCTCGCCGGTCGGCGCCTTCGCCCAGACAAAACCTCCGTCCCACGGCGCACGCGTCGCCACATGCGGCTTGCCGCCGTAGCGGATTCGTACCGTCGTGCGCTCGCCTGCCGCCAGCGGCTTGGGCAAGGTGATCGACAGGCGACCGTCGGGATTGCTGTATGCGCTTTTCGCCAGCGCTTGCTCATCCACAGCGATAGCCGAGATCGCGAGATTGCGATCCAGGTCGACTACCACGCGCGACAACGGCGCGGTTGCCTGGAAGGTCAGCGCGGCGTCGCCGGTGAGCGTGCGCTTGGCCGGGTCGACGCGGAACTGCAGGTCGGCGTTCTCGAACACCACGGCCAACTGTTCCGGTGTGCGCTGGCTGCCGGAACTTTTTGTGTAATCGGTCAGTTTGGCCTGCTCGGCGTGGGCGGTGACGGCCAGCAATGACAGGACGACGGCGAGGAAAGCGGATTCAGTTTTCATGCCGGGATCATAACGTCTGGGCTCCGATGCCGGCAGGCAGCCGCAGACTGCCGTCAGTCGCTTGCGGGCACTGCGTCGACTACCGGTGGGCGCGAATTCAATGACCCATCCGATGCAGCCAAGCGCGCATACAGCATCTCGGCCTGGTGCATCAACGCATCCGTACTCCAGGCGCGCGCATCCTGCGGCCCTTCAGCCGACAACGCCGCACGACGCACGGGATCGCGCAATACTTCCGCAACTGTGTTCGCGAACGCGTCCAGATGCTCGTCTGCGATTACGGCACTACGCGCGTCACGCAACACCGTGGCGGTGCCCATGACCGCGGTCGATACGATCGGGACAGCCAGCGCCATCGCCTCGATCAGCACCAGCCCTTGCGTTTCGGTCGGCGATGCGAACACGAACACGTCACCGGCGCGATAGCAGTCGAGCAAGGCGCTGCGACGATCGAGGTTGCCGAAGAAACGCACGTTGTCCTGCAGGCCCAGGCGTTTGGCGAGTTTCTTCAGGCGTTCGGCATCGGGCCCCTCGCCCGCAATGATCAACAGCAATGCCGGAAACTCCACCAGCAATCGCTGCGCCACCTGCAACAGGAAGCCGATGTTCTTCTCGACCGCCAGGCGGCTGACCGTCACCAGCGTCGGCCGCGACGCATCGATGCTGTGCTGCGCGCGGAAACGCGCGCCGTCGCCGCCTTCAAATTCGTTCAGCGCCAATCCGGTCGGCAACACGGTCGAGGGCGTGGTGATGCCGTAGCGGTCCAGCACCTCAACCATCTGCTGGCTCGGCACAATCAGGTGGTCGACCTCATGGCACAACTTGCGTGACACGCGTCGCGCGAACAGTCGCAGCAAGGGCGATGGCAGCCACGGCAGGTAATGGGCGACGTATTCCTCGAAATACGTGTGATACGTCTCGACGGTCGGGCGTCCTGTGCGTTTCGCCAGGCGCACGCCCAGCGCATGCGCGCGGAACGGCGTGTGGATGTGGATCACGTCCCAGTGGCGCGCCGCCAATACCGGCAGGATCGCGCGCAGCGCCGAGGCCTTGATCAACCGATCCTCGGGATCGAAAAAGATGGTCCGCGACGGCAGGCGGATGACCTCGAATTCGGCATCGTGTCCGAAGTTCCTTGTTTCAGGTCCGTACTCCGGCGCGACCAGCGTGACGCGATGTCCCATCGCCACCAGCGCGCATGCATACGTGCGGATCGACGACGACACGCCGTTGACCCGCGGGAAGTACACGTCCGACAACATCAGGAGGTCCATGCGGGCACGGTATGTCCGTTGCATGACCGTTGTGTTGCGGTGATCGACGCACGGCGCGTCGATCGAATGCCCGAGGCGCGCCCTAAGCCGGAGACTGCCTCGCCATCCATGCCGCCAGTGCGGCCTCGTAACGCTCCACCGCCGCATCATGCAGGTCGAGGACGCAATGCGCGCAACCTTCGCCGCAGCACTCGCCCGGATCAGGCGCGGGTGGACGTGCCGGCTTCGGATCGGCGACGGAACCTGCAACGTTTGGCGGTTTGGCTTCGCTCATGGCAAAAAGTCCGGCACGTTGCGCGCATTGTCGCGCGTGATGCGTGACAACGATGAACTCCCTGGCGGGCAACGCACGAACAAGTACACAGCCATGCCACAGAACCATCAACGTTTGGTCGTGATCGCTCTTCGCAGGTTGCCGCGCGCAGTCGCGTCATAGCGGTCATGGAAGAAGCCGCTGAGGAAGATGTGCTCGCGCGCCAGCAGTTTCTTGAGAAACCTGCGGCGGTTCAGCCGGAAAACGAATGCAGGTACATGGGCGCGATATTCGGCGGCGATGCCGCGGTCGTAGGCATCGAACGCAGCAGGGCCCGCCCCCAGGATCGCCATGTCGCAATCGAGGAAGTGTTTCGTGTCCGACGCCAGTGCATCGTTGCCGAAATCCGCCGGCGAGAACTGGCCGTGTCGTGCGGTGAGGTTGATCAGTTCCGCAACGCGGGCAGCATCGATGCCTGCGTCTGGCAACCAACGCGCGACGTGTGCGATGGCAAGCTCCGCCGAACGCGCTTCGTTGTCGTTGCGTCCCGCTTCGTAGATCGCGTCGTGGTACAGCACGGCCAGATACACCTCGCGCGGCTGCGCCCAACCTGATCCTCGCGCGACGGCGTGGTAATGCTCCAGCACCGCATCGACATGTCGCATGTTGTGGTACGCGCGAGGCGGCGTTGCGTACACCGCCTCGAGAGCGGAACGTTGTTCAACAGGAATGTCAACCGGACTGACAAGCATGGACAGCACTTTACAACCGGAGCAATGACTTCCTAACCGTCGATCCCCGTTACGTTATCCGGCCCGGAAACATTCACTGCATGCATCCCGGCTGGCGTCAGCCTGCATCCAGTCGATCGCGACTCGACCATCCCTTTCGCCGCCAATGCGCACACTTCGGGATTGTCGGTGGGCTTGGTGATTCCCTTCGCCAGTTCGCGCAGGCAGCTGATCTCGTCATCGGTCAGCACTGTCTGTTGCGAGCTCGTCGTCATGGCATCACCTCATGTCGTGGAATGGTCTGGAAGGAACCGTAACCAGCGACTCGTGAGTACGGTGCGAGCTTTTCGTTCCGGCTGCCGGCATGGCCTATGGACTTCCGTATTCCCACCACCACGGCATCACACTTTCTCCACGCGAACGCGGCGACATGCATGACGCGTTGATCGTCGATCACTGCAAGCGCCATGCCCTTGACGTCCTCGGTCGCCATCAGGCGCCTGGCTTTGGCGTCGATGAATCTCGCCGTGGACAGAATTGCATGCGGCGG
>JAYTAY010000137.1:0-1834 GCA_043737255.1 Luteimonas sp. | reverse complement strand
GCTATACCATGCACTCCGAGCGCCCCGGCCACCGCATGTACGAGCAGTACCAGCCGCTCGGTCTGGTCGGCATCATCAGCGCCTTCAATTTCCCGGTCGCGGTGTGGGCATGGAACGCGTTCCTTGCTGCCGCTTGCGGCGACATCTGCATCTGGAAGCCGTCCAACAAGACCCCGTTGACCGCGCTGGCAACGATCCGCATCTGCAACGAAGCGCTCAAGGACGCCGGCTATCCCGACCTGTTCTTCCTGTTCAACGACGCCGGCACCGAGCTGGCCGAGAAGATGGTCGACGACAAGCGCATTGGCCTGATCAGCTTCACCGGTTCGACCGCCGTCGGCCGCATGGTTGGCGAGCGCGTCGCACGCCGTCTGGGTCGCAGCCTGCTCGAACTGGGCGGCAACAACGCCATCATCATGGATGAATCGGCCGACCTGAAGATCGCCCTTCCCGGCATCGTGTTTGGTGCGGTCGGAACTGCCGGTCAGCGCTGCACGACGACACGCCGCCTCTTCATCCACGAATCCATATACGACAGCGTGCTTGCCACCGTTGTGAAGGCTTTCAAGCAGGTCGAAGGCAAAATCGGCGACCCGACCGATGCGGCAAACCTGATGGGGCCGTTGAACAGCCCGGAAGCCGTCAAGCAGTTCCTCGCATCGATCGAAAAGGCCAAGGCCGCAGGTGGCACCGTCCAGAGCGGCGGCACTGCCATTGACCGCGCCGGCAACTTCGTCTTGCCCACCATCATCACCGGTCTCGACAACTCGGCCGACGTCGTCCAGCACGAAACCTTCGCGCCCATCATGTACGTGATGAAGTTCAGCAATCTCGATGAAGCCATCGAAATGCAGAACGCGGTGCCTCAGGGTTTGTCGTCATCGATCTTCACGCAGAATCTGCGCGCTGCCGAGCAGTTCCTGTCGTCGGCAGGTTCGGACTGCGGCATCGCGAACGTCAACATCGGCACCAGCGGCGCCGAAATCGGTGGCGCATTCGGTGGTGAAAAAGAAACCGGCGGTGGTCGCGAATCCGGTTCTGACGCGTGGAAGGCCTACATGCGCCGCCAGACAAACACCATCAACTACTCCGACTCGCTGCCGCTGGCACAGGGCATCAAGTTCGATCTCTGATCACGTTCCAGACCAAAACCAAAGGACCCGACCCGTGACCACGACGACGCCCATCCCCACACCGCTACCACCGGCCGGCACGCTGCCCGCCGTCGCACCGCCCGAAAACAATATGCTGGCGATCATCAGCCTTGTATCGGGCATCCTCGGCTGGACCTTGCTGCCCTTCCTCGCCAGCATCGCCGCGGTGATCTGCGGACACCTTGCCCGCGCAGAAATCCGTCGCGAACCGGGGCGTTACAGCGGTGACGGGCTGGCGATTGCCGGACTGATACTGGGCTGGCTGTCGATCGTGTTCTGGATCGCTCTCGCCTTCGTGTTTGTCGCGTTCTTCGGCGGCCTGCTCTGGTTGACCTCGCACGCGTGATCGCGCGCCGGCCCACTATTCGTCCGGCGAATCCCTATTCGGCAAACACCGCGAACATGCCGACGTAGGGTTTGACCATAAAAGCCGGCGCGCCGCTGTAGCCATCGCCGGCAGTCCAGATTCGCGACAGGGTGCCATCGAGATAGAGCGCATCGTGGCAACCCAGTCGGTCGCGGAAAACCCGGGCGAATTCGTGGAAGTTGACCGGAGCTACGCTGACGACGAATTCGACCCGGTCTGCTGTCGGCGCGCATACACCGCTGCGCCATTTGCGACTGTTCGAATCGATGTCGAATTTTGGGTTGATGTCGCCGTCGATCAGCAACATTGGGCC
>JAYTAY010000136.1:0-1842 GCA_043737255.1 Luteimonas sp. | reverse complement strand
CGCCTCATGGGGCGCTCCTACAGATGTCCGTGCGACCATAGCGGCATGACCGACGAGCGCATCATCGCTGCAGGTGCTAACCGCGAGGACGAGGCGGTCGAGGCATCAATCCGTCCCAAACGGCTGGACGAATACCTCGGCCAGCAACCCGTGCGCGAGCAGATGAAGATCTTCATCGAGGCCGCCAAGCACCGCGGCGAAGCGCTCGATCATGTGCTGATCTTCGGCCCGCCCGGGCTCGGCAAGACCACGCTGTCGCATGTCATCGCCAACGAACTCGGCGTCAACCTGCGCCAGACGTCGGGGCCGGTGATCGAGAAAGCCGGCGACCTGGCCGCGCTGTTGACCAATCTGCAGCCGCACGACGTGTTGTTCATCGACGAGATCCACCGGTTGTCGCCGATTGTCGAGGAAATCCTGTATCCGGCCATGGAGGATTTCCAGATCGACATCATGATCGGCGACGGTCCGGCCGCGCGTTCGATCAAGCTTGACCTGCCGCCATTCACGCTGATCGGCGCGACCACGCGCGCGGGGTTGCTGACCGCGCCGCTGCGAGACCGCTTCGGCATCGTGCAAAGACTGGAGTTCTACGCGCCGGAGGACTTGACCAGGATCGTGCGCCGTTCGGCGAAGATCCTCGGCATCGATTGCGAGGCGCAGGGCGCCATCGAAATCGCCAGGCGTTCGCGCGGCACGCCGCGCATCGCCAACCGCCTGCTGCGACGCGTCCGCGATTACGCGCAGGTCCGCGCCGACGGCCATATCGATCACGACGTCGCCAATGCCGCGATGTCGATGTTGAAAGTGGACCAGGAAGGCTTCGACGAGCTTGACCGGCGCCTGCTGCGCCTGATCATCGACAACTTCGATGGCGGCCCGGTTGGTGTCGAATCGCTGGCTGCCGCACTCAGCGAGGAACGCGGCACGCTGGAAGATGTGATCGAGCCGTACCTGATCCAGCAGGGCTACCTGGTGCGCACCGCTCGCGGGCGCATGGCGTCGGCGAAGGCGTACCGGCATCTTGGGTTGAAACCCAAGACCCTGCCTGCGGATTTTTTCATCGATCCCTTGGTTGAGCCGATAACCGATGGCCTTGAGCCGGAGAGTCGCTCTTGATGCCCAGATGTCGATTTTCCGGTTGCGAGCTCCTGCATTGTTTCGCTGTCAATGCTCCCTGACCGCGTGTTCAGCATACCGACAAGGGTCTATTGGGAAGATACCGACGCGGGTGGCGTGGTCTACCACGCGCAGTACCTGGCGTTTCTCGAGCGCGCGCGCACCGAATGGCTGCGCGCCCGCGGCAAGGGCCAGGAACTTCTGCGCCGCGAGCACGATCTTGTCTTCGCGGTGCGGGCAATGCAGATCGATTTTCGCAAGCCGGCGCGTCTGGACGATGCGCTTGAAGTCTCCGTCGCGTTGCGGCAATGCCGGCGTGCGAGTCTGGTGATTGCTCAGACGATCCGTCGTGATGGCGAAGTGCTGATCGATGCGGACGTGCGGGTCGCCGCATTGAGCGCCGCTGATTTCCGCCCGCGCGCGATCCCGGCACTGTTGTACGAAGAATTGAAGTCCCTCGAAACAACCACAGAGTGAGCAAGGCATGATCGGATTGTTGATGGCGACTCAGGCGACGGTCGAAGCGCTTCCCGAAGAGACCGCGAGCACCGTTGCTGACATCGCTGCAGCTCAAATCGGTACCGACCCCGCAGTGGCCGACAACACCATCAACATGCTGCAACTGATCCTGCATGCCTCGATCCCGGTGCAACTGGTGATGGTCCTGCTGCTGTTCGCCTCGGTGGCATCGTGGGTGATCATATTCCGCAAGAAGCGCGTGCT
>JAYTAY010000135.1:0-4553 GCA_043737255.1 Luteimonas sp. | reverse complement strand
CGCGATTTCGTGTTCGACCGCCATTTTCTGCAAGGCTTCCGCAGCGCGCTGCCGCAGGCCGAGGCGCATGCGTTCGAGGATGCGGGCCACTATGTGCTTGAAGATAAGCATGAGCTGCTGGTGCCGGCGATGCGCAGGTTTCTGGACATGCATCCGATGGCAATCTGACTGCACTCCCCGCGCGAGGCACGGGGAGTGGGCATGACAGGCGCATGATCTTTCAGGGGCTGCGCAACCACTGGGTCTGGAATGTTTTCAGGTCGCTGCGTGCGCGATAGCGCGCGGCCTCGCGGGTCGGCCGACCGTGTTCGATGGTAATTACCATCGGCGCACCGAAGTCGAATGTGCTGGCATCCGCGGTGCCGGACAGGTAGTAGGTGACGAACAGCGTTTTTCCGCCTGATGGACGTTCGACCGCATAGGTGCGCAGCTCGCGCCCGCCGATGTACAGGAAGGGTTCGATCGATGGCGGTAGTCCGTCGTAGACGGCGACAGATACCTTCACCCGCACGAGAAACGCGCGTTCAAGACCCTTGTCCACAATGGGTGCACGGGCGCCGCCCAACCGCAGTGGCTGCGGGAAACGCACGTTCTTGGTCGAAATAACAGTGAACGGCACCTCGGTGGTTACGGGCCTGAGCGGTGGCTGCATCGCTTGCGCGAACAGTGCAGCAGGCAGCAGCAGGGCGAGTGTCGCGACGAGCAGTGTGGCGATATATCTGGTCAACATGACGGCGCCCCTTAAAGTCCGAATTCGATGTCGTCGATACCGGCTTCGTCCGCACCTTGGGTCTTGACGGTGACTTCGACGATGTTGGTGAGATCGACCTGGGAGTTGTTCTGAGTGAAATTGCGCAGCGGAATCCGCACGCCTACCAACTGCGCCTGTATGCCAAATCCAGAATTATAGGGATGCGGGATACGGTCAAATTGCGAACTCGGCAGATCCCACAACGCAGTGTGGCCCGCGCTGTCTTTGATGTTCACAAGCATGTTCATGTCGGCACCAGCGCCTGCGACCGCCGGCCGTTTCGCGGCGCGGAAAGTCAGGTGAGTGAAGGCGCTGACATCGCGCTGACCGACCGGCAGAAGCGTGGTGTAAGTCTGTCCAACCCCCCAGCCGAGCCGCAGGCCGAGCGTGTCGTGATAGAAGACGCTGTCTGTGGGCGGTAAAACGCCGGTGTAGTCGGTGCTGTCATGGTTCAATAGGCGTTCTGTGAATGTGGTGAATCCAATCCCGCTGACCGCACCGCCGAGGCTGTTAAACGCCGAATTTTCCGGCAGTTGCTCGAAGTTGTCCAACGCCTTGCGCTGCGCGTCTTGGAATGTCCAAAACACCACATCGTTGCGCATTGAGGCCGGACGCATCCTGCCGGTGAGCACTTCGCGATAACCACCGATGTTCTGCAGATGCTGGCGGAAAAAAGCAGCAACTGTGCTTAGTCCGATCTGCCGTTGTTCGGCCGCAGAGATGATCGAAAGCGTGAACGGATTGTCGTCCACCGATCCGGCCCACGGATTGGGCGAGCCAAGTGCGGCAGTGGGCGTCCATATCGTATTGAAGTAATTGTGATTGGCGCTGTGCACCCAGCCGACAATCTTGTTCTTGCGCACCGCCATGCCCTGTGGATACGCGCGGTCATAAGTGCGGAAGCCCTGCAGATTGCTGACATCGCCATCGCGCGCGCCGATCAGTAAAAAATACGGCGCTGTCGTTGTTACATACGAAGTACTGTTCTGGTCGGTCGGTGCGATCGCGTTGACCGCGCGGATTGCGTGTGGACTCGGCCAAGTCGCATTAAGCACTTCCGCTGCGACAACACCCTCGCCGCCGCGGCTGTGGCCGGACAGTGCGATCCTGCTCATGTCAAGCTTCCCAAAGAAGATGCCGCCGAACGGATCCGTGCCGTTGTTGTTCCAGTCGCGGATTTTATCCAAATGCTTCAGCACCAGACGTCCGCGTGCGTTGTAATTCCAGATGCCGTTATCGGGCTGGATATCGTGCGCACTGATCGAGATGCTGATGATGCCCTGACTGGCCAGCCGCTGCATGATGTAGTTGTAGCCCTCATGGCTAGGAACACGATTGGCAGCCACACACGCATTCGACATCGTGCCCGACAGGCCTGGCCCCGCGCCGTCGTTGTCGCAGTTCACATGTCGTCCGTGCAGGAACAGCGCGACCGGATAACTGGCCAGCGCACCGCTGACCGGTGTACCCGTGCCGGCGACCGTGGCTGGATACATGATCCGTGCCCAAGCTAGATTGACGTTGTAGGTAGGACCGGTGATGCCAGCGGGGTCAGTGATGCCGGAAATACCGTTGGACTGCAACAGTTCGACCTGCCCCACCGGGTATGGGCCGGCGCTGCCGGGATCCTGATACACGGTGAAGCCAGCTTTGTCGTAGCCATCAATGAAATCAGTGCCTTTATTGTAGATACTGTCGGCGACAAATGTCGCGGCACTGGACGCGGGCGTAGCGCCGAAATCGATGATCACTTCGTAGTCGGCGCTGGCGGCAGCCTGCGTCGCAGACGGCCACACCAAGGTTTTGGTAAAGTTGATGCACCACGCTTTGGCCTGATGGATTTCCACGCCGCCGGACACATCAACCAGTGCCGGGTTGGGCGCGTCCCAATACGCTTGCGATTGGCGATTCACGACCCAGTATGCGGCGTAGGTGCCCCCGCTGTGCACGGCCGGAACGTCTGTAGGATCTACCGCGGCATGCACATTCTCGCCTTTCTCGAATGCATCGCTGAATTCGAACTTGCCCGGATGCGGTTTGTCGCGGCCCGCAGCCTCGATCACGATGTTGCCGTTGACGATGATGTAGTAGACGACAGCCGTATCGTCGTTGTAAGAGAGAATATCGCTGCCGAGCAGGATCGGTTTGCGGACCTCCGCGCCGATGCGCGCGACGAGATCGTACGCCCCCGGCCGCGCCAGCTTGCGATCCCAGACTTTATGCGTGAACCGTGTTTGGTCCTTGGCGAGCACGATCGTTTCAATCGCGGCTTCGTCGTTATTGCCAGTACGATCGTTCAGCGGATCGCCGGCTGACCAGGTGTATGCGTTGTCGACGACGAACAATTGCACGGAGGACCCCGCCGGGAAGCCTGTCCCGGTGACGTAGAGATCTTCGATCTGTGCGTTTGCAGCGTTGAGCAGGATGCCTTCCGCATTGGAGGGGTACAGCCTCGGCTTTTGCGGCTTTTGCACCACCAGCGCCCGTTCGGCGAGGAGGTTGCCTTTGAGATCGATCGCTGTGAGCCGCATCTGACGATTCGCAAAAAACCGCTCTGCTTGCTCGAAAGTCACGAACGCGAGTTCACGCTTCGCCTCGATCTTTCGCGATGAAGTGCCGATCACGCCACTCTGGAACCAGAACATGGTCGCGGGGATCTGGCCTTTCTTGTCTGCAAAAAGCCGCGCATAGGACCATTCGTTGCCAAGATCATCGTGAAGAAATACTTCGACGCCTTGTCCGGGTTCTAGACCGTCCAGACCGAGCGACAGAGAATCGCCGGCTTCGATGCCTTCGACCGCTTCGATTGCGCGGGTTTCGATGGCGTTGGTGTCGAACAGCCGGATCGTGGGTCTAATGGGCGCCGCTTGGGCATCGCGCATTTCACAGCCGCTGAGCTGAACGACGATCGTCGCCGCGCACAGACAACAGATGATCACCGGAATGCGCGCGGGGCTGCCGCACCAAGTTGATTTTATCCTGTCGTATGTCGATGTCTTGTTCATCGAAGGCCCCCTCCGTTTGCCCGGATGCGGCACAGCGTGCATCAGGCAGTCCTAGCCCATCCGTAATCCTATACTACGCTCGAATTTGAACGAAACGGACATTGATTTACCGGCCGAAATATCCACTTCTTATTGAAGCTATCAATCATGCGATTTATATGCACAGATTCAGTTTGCTGAACTCTATGCTGTCAAATTCAGCGCATTGACCACCTCGCGCGTCAACGGCGCCAAGCCGTAAGCCATGCGCGCATTGTCGCACTGCGGATTCGGCGTGCCGTTTTCCCACGACATCCGCAGATCGCGACAGGCGCCGGGCCGTGTGTCGTAAATCGTGCAGGCCACTGATGCGCCGACCGTGCCCTGCAGCGCGATGCAGTGCGGCTGCTTCGCCCAAGTGCCGCGCATGCTGCGCTGATGCGGGCCGAAGGTTTCGGTGAGTTCCACCGGCACCCGTCCGCCGAGATCGGGTTCGGCTTCGGACCAGTGCAGGCTGACGCGATAGTGTGCGCAGCACGCGCCACAGGACAGACAGGGATGTTGCATACGCGATTTTAGGGGTAGCGGCCGCCGATGCAATGTCGAAACGTCTGATCCATCCCGTAGGAGGGTCTTCAGGCCCGAGCTTTTCGAGATCCGTCGGCGTCACAGCTCAACAGCGATGGCCGGGGCCTTTTGAAGATCTCGAGCCTGAAGGTCCTCCTACGGCGGGCGGCCGCTACAATTCCGCAATGACTAATTCCTGCAACATCGCCGCCAGTCTGCCGCGCCTTGCGCGCGAGCGCCCCGACCAGATC
>JAYTAY010000134.1:0-4556 GCA_043737255.1 Luteimonas sp. | reverse complement strand
CGATACCTCGGCCCCGAAGCGGAAGAGCAACCTCCAGACCGGCCAGAAGCAACTCATCTACCAACCGGTTACGCCCTAAAAACTCAATGGTTTGCGTGTCCATCCTCCGGCGCTTTACTGCGGCTTACACCGCTTTCCTTGCAGCCAACTGTCGCAGCACGTAATGCAGGATGCCGCCGTGGCGGAAGTATTCGACTTCCTTCGGCGTCAGCACCAGCACCTTGACCTCGAATGTTTTCTCGCTGCCATCGGCCTTCTTCGCAACGACCGTCGCAGTCTTTGACGCGCCATCGTTCAAGCCGGTGATGTCAAAGGTTTCCGAACCATCGAGGCCCAGCGTCTTGGCATTCTCGGCCTCCTTGAACTGCAACGGCAACACGCCCATGCCGACCAGGTTGGAACGGTGAATGCGCTCGAAACTTTCCGCGATAACAGCCTTGACGCCGAGCAGGTTGGTGCCCTTCGCCGCCCAGTCGCGCGATGAGCCCGTACCGTATTCCTTGCCAGCGAATACCACGAGTGGCACGCCGTCGGCCTTGTACTTCATCGCGGCGTCGTAGATCGCCAGCTTTTCGCTGCCGCCGTCCTTGCTGAAATACAGTGTGTTGCCGCCTTCCTCGCCACCTAACATCAAATTCTTGATGCGGATGTTGGCGAAGGTGCCGCGAACCATTACGTCGTCGTTGCCGCGCCGTGAGCCGTAGCTGTTGAAGTCGGCCGGCTGCACCCCACGCCCTTGCAGGAAGCGTCCCGCGGGCGATTCTTTCTTGATGTTGCCGGCGGGCGAAATGTGATCGGTGGTGATCGAATCCCCGAACAGGCCGAGCACGCGTGCTCCGCGCACGTCGTTGATGGTGCCGACCTCCATCGTCATGCCATCGAAGTAGGGCGGGTTCTTGATGTACGTCGAAGCCGCATCCCACCGGAATGACTCGCCATCAGGCGAGACGATCTGGTTCCAGCGGCTGTCACCCTTGAACACGTCAGCGTAATTCTGCGCGAACAGTTCCGGGCCCACGGTCGCGGCGATCATGTCGCCGATGTCCTTGTTGGTCGGCCAGATATCGCGCAGGAACACGTCGTTGCCGTCACTACTTTTGCCAAGTGGCTGCGTGGTCAGGTCAATGTCGACAGTGCCGGCCAGCGCATAGGCGACGACCAGCGGTGGCGAAGCGAGATAGTTCATCTTCACTTCGGGATGCACGCGCCCCTCGAAGTTGCGGTTGCCAGATAGCACCGATGCAACGACCAGTTCGTTTTCGGCGATGCCCTTCGACACCTCATCCGGCAACGGCCCGGAGTTGCCGATGCAGGTGGTGCAACCGTAGCCGACGACGAAGAAACCGAGCTTCTCCAGATCCGCCATGACGCCGGCCTTCTTCAAATAATCGGTGACGACCAGTGAGCCGGGACCGATCGACGTCTTGACCCACGGCTTGCTCTTGAGGCCGAGCCGCACCGCGTTGCGCGCCAGCAAACCGGCGCCGAGCATCACCGCCGGATTCGATGTGTTGGTGCATGAGGTAATCGCAGCGATCACGACCGAGCCGTCGCTCAAATCGCAATCCTGATCGTGGATGCGAATCTTGGATTTCGGCATCGCCGCCAGATGCTCCGCCTGCGGCTGGTCGCCGCCTTCGGCATCGAAACGCTTGAGCTCGCCATTCCTGGCCTTGCGGGTGGCCGTGATCAGGTCGTTGATGTTGGCGTGGTAGTTGGCCTGCATGTTCTCCAGCAGCACGCGATCCTGCGGCCGTTTTGGACCCGCCAGCGATGGTTTGACCTCGCCAAGATCGAGTTCCATCACGGCAGAGTAGGTGGCTGGCGCCTGGCCCGGCTCGTGCCACAGGCCCTGTGCCTTGGCGTAGGCCTCGACCAGTGCAATCTGTGCATCGCCACGGCCCGACAGTCGCAGGTAGGTCAACGCCTCGGCATCGATCGGGAAGATGCCGCATGTGGCGCCGTATTCGGGCGCCATATTGGCGATCGTCGCGCGGTCGGCCAACGGCAAGTGCTGCAGCCCGTCACCGAAGAATTCGACGAACTTGCCGACCACGCCCATCGCACGCAGCATCTGGGTGACAGTCAACACCAGATCGGTGGCGGTCGCGCCTTCGGGCATCTTGCCGGTGAGTTTGAAGCCGACCACCTGCGGGATCAGCATCGAAGACGGTTGCCCCAGCATCGCCGCTTCCGCTTCGATGCCGCCGACGCCCCAGCCAAGCACGCCGATGCCGTTGATCATGGTGGTGTGCGAATCGGTGCCGAACACGGTGTCCGGGAATGCCTGCAGTTCGCCCTCAACTTCGCGCGACATGACCACGCGGGCGAGCTTCTCCAGATTCACCTGATGGACGATGCCGGTATTTGGCGGCACGACCTTGAAGTTCTCGAACGATTTCTGGCCCCAGCGCAGGAAGCTGTAGCGCTCCATGTTGCGCTCGAATTCGATCTTGCCGTTGAGATCCAGCGCATCGGCGCGGCCGAACACGTCGACTTGCACCGAGTGATCGATGACCAGTTCGGACGGGATCAGCGGATTGATCTGGTTCGGATTGCCACCAAGCTTGGTCACTGCATCGCGCATCGCCGCCAGATCCACCACACACGGCACGCCGGTGAAATCCTGCAGCACCACGCGGGCGGGCATGAAGGCGATTTCGGTCTCGGGTTCGTCGTTCGCATCCCACTGCGCCACGGCTTGGATGTGTTGCGGCAGCACCGTCACGCCGTCCTCGTTGCGCAACAGGTTCTCAAGCAGGATCTTCATCGAATAAGGCAGCTTGGCCAAATCGAAGCGCTCGCCGAGTTTCGGCAGGCTGAAGTAGGTGTAGGACTTGCCGCCAAGTTCAAGACGGCTGCGGGTGGCGAAGGAGTCGGCCATGTGGGCTCCGTGCTGGGGGTAATTAGGGATTTTGAATGCGGGGAAATTCGCCGCGGCGAGCCCGTTCATTATGCCGGAAGCGGTCGTTCCACGCAGCTTCCTGAGCCTGAAATGTAGTGTTTGCAAGCCTTCGAATCAGTCGAAACAACCTCATCGTCATCCCCGCTTGACCAGTTTCGCTGTTGAAGGCCGCCGGGATGACGACCGAACATTCTCGGACACCTGGTCGCCTGTCTTTGTAGAGCGAAGCTTGCTCCGCTGCTTTTGGCTTCCAGGCAACGCCACAGCCGAGCAAGCTCGGCTCTACACCATCAGGCGAGCTGCGCGTCTACGGCGTTGGCCATCTCACGCTTGCGCAGCAGAAAATCCCAGAAGCTCCCACCGAGTTGCCGCCACAGCACTGCCGATCGCAGGGCGGCCAGCAACACCGCGCGGATTTCCGCGACGACATTGGGTTGGCCCAGGTAATGCGGGTTGCCCTGCACCATGATCTTGGGCCGCAACTGGCTGATGCTGTTCGCATACAGGCTGCCCAGTCCGGACAACACATCGGGGTGGGTGCTTTCCAGCCGGTCCGCGGAGGGAGCCAACGCCGCGATACCCATCTGCACCTGGTCGACCGATTCCGATTCGCGCACGAACCTGCGTTCCAGTTGCAACACCGACAGCGCAAGTTTTGGCAACAGTGGATCGGCTGCCGTGTTGTCGAAGTATTCCCGCAACAAACGCAGCCCAGGACGCAATGCATCGACGTTACCGTAGACCGCCTCCGGTGATGCAGCATCGATGCGAAACACGCTATCCAGCGCTGTCGTCAGGATCGCCGCATCGGCCTGGCCGGTGTCGGCAATCTGTCGGACCTGCTTCAACGCTTGCAGCAACCCGGCAAGTGCCAACATGCGTGCCTGCATCATTTCGTGGACGACATCGTTCATGCAGCGAGGCTCTTCTCAAGTGGGGCGTCGGTGGACAGGATCACTGCCCCGCCGAGACATTCGTCGTCGCGATACAGCACCAGCGACTGCCCGGGAGTAACCGCACGTTGCGGGCGAATGAAACGGACGAGCAGGGTGCCATCATCGGCGACTTCCACGTCGCAAGGTTCATCGGCTTGCCGATAGCGGGTTTGCGCCGTGCATTCGAAGTGGCGCGAAGGCGGGGTGCCAGCGATCCAGTGCGCAGCCTCGGACCACAGCGTCTGTGATTGAAGGAAGGGGCTGTCGCTGCCCTGGTCGACGACGAGGACATTGCGCGCCACGTCCTTGCCCACTACATACCACGGCGACGGATCACGGCCGCGGATGCCACCCAATTGCAAACCTTCGCGCTGGCCGAGCGTGAAATAGAACACGCCTGTGTGTTCGCCGATCTTGCGGCCTTGCGGGTCACGGATGTCGCCCGCTTTCGCGGGCAGGTAGCGACCGAGGAATTCGCGGAAGTCGCGTTCTCCTATGAAGCAGATGCCAGTGGAATCCTTCTTTGCTGCCGTCGGCAAGCCGGCCTCCGTCGCGATACGCCGCACATCGGTCTTGTACGTTTCGCCGAGTGGAAATCGCGTCGCGCCCAGCTGCTGCTGGCCGAGTTGATGCAGGAAATAGCTCTGGTCCTTGCCACGATCCGCGGCGCGCAGCAACAACGTCTTGCCGTTGCGTTGTGCGACACGCGCGTAATG
>JAYTAY010000133.1:0-4559 GCA_043737255.1 Luteimonas sp. | reverse complement strand
ACGCGCCATTGAAGCCGAACGGCACAGCGCTTCTGTCGTAGGGGACTTGGCCATCCCTCGTGTTGATGAAGATCAACTCGTCGGGATATTCGTCGAGCACGTTGTCGCCGCCGACGGTGAAGTTCCAACGGTCGAGCTTGAATGTGGCTGCCAGGTCGAGCGTCCACTTCGAATCGAAGGTCTGGTCCAACGCCGGGTTGGTGGCATGGCGGACCGTGAGCTCGCCGTAGCGGGTGGCATTGGCGGAAAACTGCCAAGGGCCGGATTTCCAGATGCCGCCGAGCAGGAACTTGTCGCGCGGCGATCCAACCTCGAAGCGACCGATCTCGACTCTTCCGAAGCGCAGCGCGGCAGGATCGATCGCGGCAAGCGAGGCCGGGTTCGGCGCGACCCGGTCGATGGTGGTCTTGTTGTAGTTGTAGCCTGCCGTGAGGTCGAGCTTGCCCGATCCGAGTTCCCAGGCGTAGGTGCCCACCAGGTCGATGCCGTCCGTCGTCGTGTCGATCGCATTGGTGAAGTAGCGGCCGCCGCCGACGCCCCGAAAGCCGTTGGCATTGAGGTAGTTGCGTACCGCCGCGCTGGTCAGGTTCTCGGACAGAGTGATCCGGTCCTTCAGTTCGATCCGGTACGCGTCGATGGTGACGTACAGGCGGTCGATCGGCTGTAGAACGAGGCCGAGGCTGTAGTTGGTCGATTTCTCCGGTCGCAACGCTTCGGCGCCCAAGGCGATGCCGGCCGGGTTGGTAACGCGGAATGTGACGATGTCGAACGGCTGCAAACCCTGTCCGGTCACGGGGATGAAGTTGGTCGCGGTCGATTGGAAGAACTGCTGTTGCAGTGATGGCGCGTGGAAGCCCGTCGACACGGTGCCGCGCAGTGCGACGGTATCGGTGAAGGCATAACGTGCGGTCACCTTGCCGGTGGTGGTTTCGCCGAAGTCGCTGTAGTCCTCATAGCGAGCCGCAATGCCGGCCGACAATTTCTCGGTGAGGTTGCCTTCCAGGCCCGCATAGAACGAGACGTTGTGGCGGTCAAATCTGCCGCTGTCGGAGGGCCTGAAGCCCGTGAACACCTGGGCACCTGGGCGCGGCGAGGTCTCGCCGGGCGCGAGCACGCCGCCATCGGCGTACGACAGCGGTTCGCCCGGCGACTCCTCGAAAATGTCGCCACGCCACTCGGCGCCCCAGGACAGCGTGAGCGGCAACGCACTGCTCCACTCCAGCAGCTTGTTGAAATCGAAATTCAAGATGTGCTGACGGACCTTGAGTGCACCGGAGTGGAACTGGGTGGGCGACGTCGGACCCAGGCTGCGGTTGAGGGTGTTCTTGATGTCGAACGTCAGCTCGCTGGAACCGTAGGTGTAGCTGATGTCGATGTTGGTACCGCCGGCAGTGAACGACTTTAGGCCACCGACGAAGGCATAGTCGGTCGAATTGTTGTTGATCTGCGGGAGAAAGCCGTCGGGATAGATCGACCGGATATTGCTGCCGGCGCCGGCGGGCCGAAAGAAACCATTGGAAAGGGTGTCGCGTTTGGTGTGGATGCCGTAGGAATAAAAAGTCACGACATCGTCCACGGTGTACTCAGCGTTGTAACTGCCCGAGTAACTGTCGACTGCAGGATCCCCTTGGCGCTCCACGACCCGCCCCAATGGCGCCGAACTCGGCGTGGGCGTGCCGATGAACGGACGCGCGCGGTCCGTGTTGTCCTGTTGATCTCCCTGCACGGCCAAGTGCACGAAGCCGTCCGCGCCCAGCTTGAAGCCGGTATCGGCGAGGACGTTGGTCTGCTTGCCGTCTCCGGCGCTGTACTGACCGTAACGCACGCTGGCGCTGCCGCCATGGTCGGCATCTTTTAGCAAGATATTGATGACGCCGGCGATCGCATCCGACCCGTATTGCGCCGAGGCCCCGTCACGCAGCACTTCCACGCGCGCGATCGATGAAATCGGGATCGTGTTCAGGTCAACCGGTGAGGAACTACGTCCTTGGGTGCCGTTGACGTTGACCAGTGCGCCGGTGTGATAGCGCTTGCCGTTTACGAGCACCAGCACGTGGTCAGGTGCCAGGCCTCGGAGCTGGGCCGGACGGACCGCATCGGAGCCATCGGCAATGGAAAGACGCGGAAAGTTGAGCGATGGCAGCGCGCGTGAGAGCGCGGTCGCGAGTTCGGTGGTGCCCGTGGACTGCAACACTTCGGGCGTGATCACATCGATCGGCGCTAGTGATTCGGCCACCGTGCGATTGGAGACACGCGTACCGGTGACGACAACGCTATCGAGACTCTTGGGATCGCCTTCGGGCGGAGAGGTTGAAGCCGGCGGCGTGGTCTGCGCGTAGGCGACGGAGCTGCCCAGGGCGAGCAACACGGCGAAGGCGAGCCGATCACGCGATGCGACCACGGTGCTGACGACTGACATGGCAAGACTCCAGACGGTGAGGGTGACGTGAACACCATCCCGCTTTAACACGTTCATAACAACTAATCAATCGCTGCGTCTGCATGGAAAGATGACTGGAATAGCCCGCAAGTGCGGCGCTTCGGTTCGGCCGCCGCGGCTTCGGTAGAATCCGCGCCCTCATGATCTCCTTCCGCAATTTCGCCCTGCGCCGCGGCGAACGCCTGCTCCTGTCCGATGTCGACCTCACCCTGCACGCCGGCTGGCGCGTGGGCGTGGTCGGCCGCAACGGCACCGGCAAATCCTCATTGTTCGCCGCCGTTCGCCACGAGATCGAGGCCGACCGCGGTGATCTGGACGTGCCCAACCGGGTGCGCATTGCCAGCATCGCGCAGGAAATGCCGTCCTTGCCCGATGCCGCGATCGATTTCGTGCTGGCCGGCGATGTCGTCGTGCATGCGGCCTTGCAGGCCGAAGCCAACGCCTTCGCCAACGAGGATTGGGAAGCGGTCGCGGTGGCGCATCACCGGCTGGAGGAAGTCGGCGGTTACGACGCCAGCGCGCGGGCTGGCAAGCTGCTGCACGGCCTGGGTTTTTCTGCCGATACGCATGCGCGCGCGGTCAGTACATTTTCGGGTGGCTGGCGGGTGCGGCTGAATCTTGCACGCGCGCTGATGACGCCCTCGGATCTGCTGCTGCTCGACGAGCCCACCAACCATCTCGATCTCGATGCGGTGTTGTGGCTGGAGCAATGGCTGCTGAAATATCCGGGCACGCTGCTGCTGATTTCGCACGACCGCGAATTTCTCGACAACGTCACCACGCACACGCTGCACCTGCACAGCGGCAAGGCCAAGCTCTACACCGGCGACTACACCGCGTTCGAGCGGCAACGCTCCGAGCAGTTGCGGCTGCAGCAGATCACCCACGAGAAGGCGCAGGCGGAACGTGCGCATCTGCAGAGCTTCATCGATCGCTTCAGTGCGACTGCCTCGAAGGCCAAGCAGGCGCAATCGCGGGTCAAGCGCCTGGCCAAGATGGCCGGCACCGAAGCAGTGCGCGCCGAACGCGAGATCCGTATCGATTTCCCGCAGCCGTTGAAGCTGCCGAACTCGCTGATCCGTCTCGACCACGCCGATTGCGGCTATGCCGCCGTTCCCCCTCTCCCGCGTGCAGGAGAGGGCTGGTGTGAGGGTACGGCTCTTGGCGAAAAGCGGGACGCTCACGCTAACCCTCTCCCGCACTCGGGAGAGGGGACCAGAACCATCCTGCACGATGTCGGCTTCGGCCTTGAAGCGGGCGACCGCGTCGGCCTGCTCGGCGCCAACGGTGCGGGCAAATCGACACTGGTGAAGACGCTGGTCGGGGAGTTGCAGGTGCTGGCCGGCGAACGCAACGCGCATCCAGACCTGCGCATCGGTTATTTCGCGCAGCACACGGTGGAATCGTTGAAAGCCGGCACCTCGGCAATCGACCATCTGCGCGACATCGCGCCGAACAGCACCATCCAGGCGATCCGTGATTTCCTCGGCAAGTGGAATTTCCCCGGCGATCGCGCGTTCGAGAGCATCGATGGTTTCTCCGGCGGCGAGCGTGCGCGCCTGGCCTTGGCATTGATTGCGTGGCTGCAGCCGAACGTGTTGTTGCTCGATGAGCCTACCAATCACCTTGATCTCGAAATGCGCGAAGCGTTGGCCGAGGCGTTGTCGGTGTTCGAGGGCGCCATCGTGCTGGTCTCGCACGACCGGCATCTGATCGGACTGGTCTGCGAAACCTTCTGGCGCGTCGCCGATGGCCATGTCGAGGCCTTCGATGGCGACCTCGACGAATACGCGGCATGGTTGCGTGCGCGGCCGGGCGGGACCGATGCCAAGTCGGTAGCTCCTGTTGCGATTGCACCGGCCGTCGCGCCGAAGAAAACCACCAGGCTCAATCCGCACAAACTTGCGAAGGCCGAAGCGCGCGTCGCGGAACTGGAAGTGGAACTTGCAAGCCTTGAAAAAGAGCTCGCCGATCCGAAGTTGTATGCCGATGGCGGCGTGCGCGCTGCGGATATTGGCCGTCAACAGGCGGCTTTGCAGAATGCTCTGCAGTCGGCGGAATCGGAACTGCTGGCGATGTACGAAACCGACGCAGCCTGATCAAACCTGGCAAGTAGCCC
>JAYTAY010000132.1:0-4559 GCA_043737255.1 Luteimonas sp. | reverse complement strand
CGGATTCACGCTGCACCACGAGCTGGCGCTGTATGTGAAAGCCGGCCTGACACCGGCGCAAGCCTTGCAGGTTGCAACGTGGAACGGTGCCAAGTATTCCAAAGTGCTGGACACCCTGGGCAGCATCACGCCAGGCAAGCGCGCCGACCTGATCCTTGTCGATGGCGACCCGACCCGGAACATCGCCGACATCCGCAAGGTAACCACGGTGATCAAGGGAGACGTTGTCTATTACCCGGCAGAAATCCACACGGAGCTGGGGATAAAGCCGTTTGCGGACGCAGTGCGGGTTGTGGCGGAGTAATTGGGGTGGCGCGATAAAACCCGCAAGTTGCACATGATGCGCACTCACTAATTCCTCGTCACCCCGAGGTTTTGGAGTCTCGGCGATTTCTCGAAATTGAGACTAGTCGGTCCAAGATTTCAAACACCTTGCAGGCTGCGCCCTCACTCAAAGCCTGTCCCGAAAATATAGTCGCCGCCGAATTCGCTGCTGTTGCCGGCTGCGTCGGTGACCGACAACACCAAGGGCTGCCCTTGCAAATCGCTGGTCGGGAAGCTGACTGTTTTCGGGAGCTGGGCGTCCGCCGCGGTGTAGCTGTCAACCAGAAACGACTCCTCGGACTGGTTGCCACGACCGCGGCCGATGTCGACGCGTAACGGGTAAGTGGCATTGGCGAGGGCGGTATCCACGCGATAGGTCAGTTGCACCGTCGCGCCGGCATTCGTGTAGACGAGACTGACAATTTCTGGGAAATTCTGCAGCCGGTTGCTGGAGAAGTGATTGCCTCCACCGACCGGCGGGTTCCCGTCGGGATCGCCGATATCGTTCGGCGTATAACCATCGGCATTACTTGTTGCCGCCAAGTCGATGCCGACGCCACGGTTGCGCAGGAATTGGTTGCCAAGGATTGGCGCGTCGCCGCAGCTGGATATTTGCACGCCAGCCGCACCGCCGAATGCGATCACGTTGCCTTCGCCGGGCGCGGTGCTGCCAATCTCGATACCGCATCGGTTGACACCGAACACAACGATGGTCGATTGCGGCTGGCTGGGTGAACCGGGGTTCAGGCCATTGCCGATTGGCTGGCTGCCGCCAACATCGGTGCCGATGTAGTTGCCGATGACACGCAGACGTTGCGGCGATGGGCCGGCGACTTGCGCGGAGGCGTAGATCGCTGAAATCGTGTTGCCGGAAATCACATTGCGTGCCTCGGCCAGGTTGCCGCCGATGACTCCGCCATTGCCGAAGTTGTTGAGCGAGAAACCATAGTCCTGGCCGGGCAACGCTGCGGTGCCTGCCGCATTGGTGCCGATCAGGTTGCCCTGCGCAATGATCGCTGCGCCATTGTTGTTGAGAATGCCGACGTAGGGATTGCCGGAGATGACGTTGCGTGCGGCAGGCGCAACGCCGCCAATAATGGCCGGACCGCCGCTGCGGATGCCGAAGCCGCTGCCGTTCGTAGTGTCGCCGGCCACCATGCCGGTGATGTCGGTGCCGATAAAGCAGCCCTCGATGTGATGCGCGCCGCTGGTGTCCAGTGCGACATTCACCTGAAAACGGCTGATCGCGATGCCGCGCAGCGTGAGCGCCGCACTGGTGTTGCCGACGTGCAGACCGGTCGACTGGCCGCTTATACCTGGCCCCTGTATTTCGATGCGCAGCACGGCATTGCTACCACCTTGGTCAGGTGTATTGGTGTTCGCAACCGATCCCACCTGGGTGTAGCCATCAATCACGAGGGTGTTGGTGATCAGCGGATAGACCGTGACCGGTGCGAAACGCCAATGCGCCGTGGCCGCGACGTAGCCCGGATCGCTGGTCGATAGGTCGAAGGCGATGCTGTGCGATCCAGCGGTTGTAGCAGCCGCTGCCAGCGCGCCACGAAGCGAGCAGTCGGCGTTGAACGGATCCGCATCACAAATCTGGAACGCCGCCGCGCCGCTGTCGTTGGTAGTATCGACGAGGAAGCTGGCCGCATGTGCTTGACTGGCGAAAAGGGCGCTGGTAGCCACAATCTGAAAGACGATTCTCATGATGTTTCACTGAAATGGATAGGACGGGGCGGGCCGCCTCGATCCGAATTCTGTCACTTACGCGCTATCGGGCGAACAGCTGACATGTGATTAGTTTGCCTGCCCAATGTTTTTTCACTCGCTAATCCGATTCATGCCGACGCAGCTATTCGGAATAACGAAAGTGGCCATCGCCAATGTCCAACTTCGTGCCGTCGTTCGCCGTCAAGCTTCCCGAGAAGCGCGCATCGATCAGCACCGGAACCTTGGAGTACTGCGTTACCTCGACCTGCACGTCGTAGCCCAGGATGCTTCCGGCGAGATATCGCTCTGCGCTGAGGTTGGCGATCTGGACGACACCACGCTCGGGCACTTCGGATTGCAGACGAACCGTGCCGGGGCCATCGACGCCGCTCAGGATCAACGAGAAGAGCTGTTCATTGGCATCTTTCGGCCCGAGCGAACCGCTGATGAGAATGGTTCGATCCATCGTCGGCGGATCGACCATCGCATTGATGGCCTGATCAGCCTTCCATGGTTTGCCGTCTATGGTCATTCGCAGCATGGCGTTGGACGTCGCCGCAACCGCAGGCGCGGTCGCAGTAGCTTGACCGCCCTCCGTGAGTGTCGTCGCGCTTTGGTGGTCGCTGCACCCAGCGCTGCCGATGAAGGCGAGCGAGAACAGCAAGATGGTGCAAGGAATACGCATGAGTGGTGTCCTGATTCGATGATGGGGAACGGTCGTAACGGTTGCGCGCGATGTCATGGCTAGCCGGCTGCGCGCCGGTCATTCCATGCCGCTGTAGAAGATGCGATCGTCGACGGCGAGCACGCGCATGACCGAGAGGTACTGGTAGCCGGTATCCGTCGTCGCGTAGGCATAACCTGCCGTCAGCAACTGTGCGTCTGGCGTCACTGCGAGGCTGGCAAATCGGTTGTCACGATCAACGCCGTTGATTTCGTGGCCATAGGACATGCGACCAGGTGATAGCCCACTGTAATTTCCAAAACTATTGTCGAAACTGCCGTCGGGATTCAGGCGCGCAAGCATGGCGTCACCGACCGTCCACGAGCTGAAGTTGAAGCCGCCGGCGGCGATGATGCGTCCATCCGGCATCACCGCAATGTCGTCGATATACGCCTGGCCGGCGTCGGTTGGCGTAAACGGATTGCGCATCTCGAAGTTCAGCCGTCCCGTGCCGTTAAAAGCCGTGTCGGCGATGCCTGCAATGGTGTGGCGTGAGATACCGGCGCGCATACCGCCGCTATTGTTGACGGCGCGTCCGGCCATCAGCCATCCGCCGCCACGGTTGGGGTCGTAGACAATGCTGCGCACGAACGCATCCGTAAGTCCAACCGTTTCTCCGCCGAATCTGTTGCCCAGCAAGCCCAGATAACTCCAGCCCGGCGTCGCGCCGGTGAAGCTGAGACGAAAGCGCGCCAGTCCGGCAAGACGGAGGCCATTGCAGGGCCAATCGGTCGCGAACGCGAAGTCCATGTGGATGTCGGTGGGTGACGTCTCGACATAGGGGCCGCTGGCAACGTCGATCAGTTCGACGTTCGATGCGGTTGCGCCACAGCTCAAACCCGACCGAAACATCCGCCATTGGGTGGGCAGTCCGACGTCGCCGCCGATGACGTTGCCGCAAACCGATTCCACGCACAATCTGCCGTCGCCAGGACTGAAAAACACCATTCCCAGCGTACCTATGTCTCCGTTATCGGTGACGTTGCCGGCGATCGCCGGATAATTCAGGTTCTGTCCCAGCACGAGTGCACGCCCCTGATCACGGGGAAGGCCGTTGCGCTGCGCCAGTTTGAGTCCCGCGTTGCCGAATCCCGTCGCGGTGCTGCCATCCGGATTGAGCTTCCAGATCGCCATGTCCGAGCGACCGGACGGGTAGGACCAGACCGTGCCTGCGATGAAGATCGAGCCGTCGGACCCAAGCAGCGCGTCGGCGGCCAGCCAGTCGCTGTCGTCGTTGACGTAGATGAGAGTGCGACCGGTGCGTGACCCGAGCACAAACGGATCGGGATCGCCGAATGCGGTGTCGGCGGTCCCGTCACGTTTGCGTTTGCTGATGCCGATCACCTGCGGGCCGGAATATGGCAGGTCGTAGGGTGCTCGAATGTTGGCGACAACGATGGCACCGCCATCGCGCGTCGCCAGCACCTTTACCGCCGCGCCGCGAGCGCTCGGAAAACCCGACGGATTGCTGGCTGGATCCACGTCGGGCCAGTAGAAGTAGGTCTTGCCGCTGCGCCCGCAATCGCTACCACCGACGAAATCGCCGAAACAGAAGTCGAGCTGTCCGTTGACCGCGAACGCCGATTCTGCAACGAGCAGCGCTGCGATCATGAAAAATCGCGCAAGCGTGATTCCTCGTGTGCCGATTTTGCCATTGTTTAGAAGCATGAGCTTGTCCTTGGTGATGAGCTGAGCAATCCACCGTTGATCGGGAAGCTCCGACGTATCGATGGGTTCCAAACCACGTACGTCGATTCGGCTCGCCACCTGGCACGGCAGTGCAGGCAAGTGAGAG
>JAYTAY010000131.1:0-1850 GCA_043737255.1 Luteimonas sp. | reverse complement strand
CGCGACATTGAAGCTGCCGCCAACGACGTGCGCGATGCGGTAAGCCGCATCCTCGACCGCCTGCCTGACGAGGCCGACGCGCCACAGGTGTCCAAGGTCGAGAGCGACTCGGACGTCATCATCTGGCTGAACATGAGTTCGGATCAGCTCGATGCGCTCGCGCTGACCGACTACGCGGACCGCTACGTCGTTGACCGACTGTCAGCCCAGGATGGTGTTGCCCGCGTGCAGATGGCCGGCGCACAGCGCTATGCCATGCGCATCTGGCTGGACCGCACCGCGCTGGCCGCGCGCGGACTGGCGGTCAGCGATGTCGAAGCGGCACTCACTCGCGAGAATGTGGAACTGCCGGCCGGCCGCATCGAGTCCGATACCCGCGACTTCACCCTGCGCGTGCAGCGCGCTTACCAGACTGCCGAACAGTTCGCTGCCATCACGCTGGCCAAGGGTGCCGACGGGTACCTCGTGCGCCTCGGGGACGTGGCCCGCGTCGAGCGCGCTTCGGCGGAACGGCGCTCGTACTTCCGCAGCAACGGCGAGCAGAACATCGGCCTTGGCATCGTCAAGACGTCGACGGCCAACGCGCTGGAAGTCGCCCGCAACGCACGTGCCGAAGCCGATCGCATCCAGCAGTCGCTGCCGCCGGGCACGAAGATCTTCACCACGTTTGATTCCACCCAGTTCATCGAGGCCTCGGTCGACCGCGTCTACGCGACCCTGATCGAATCCAGCGTACTGGTGGTGATTGTGATCTTTCTGTTTTTGGGCAGCCTGCGCTCGGCGCTGATTCCGGCCGTGACGGTGCCGGTCTGCGTGATCTCGGCGTTCATCGCGATGTACGTATTCGGTTTTTCGATCAACCTGCTCACCCTGCTCGCGCTGGTGTTGTCGATCGGTCTGGTCGTCGACGACGCCATCGTGGTGCTGGAAAACATCCAGCGCCGCGCCGACCTTGGCGAGCCACCACTGGTCGCCGCGCGGCGTGGTACGCAGCAGGTGGCGTTTGCCGTGATCGCGACCACGGCCGTGCTGGTCGCGGTGTTCCTGCCTCTGGGATTCATGGAAGGCAACAACGGTCGACTGTTCCGCGAACTGGCGGTGACGCTTGCTGGCGCCATCGCGATTTCGGCATTCGTGGCCTTGACCTTGACTCCGATGATGTCGTCAAAGTTGGTCCGCAAGCACGAGCAGCCACGCGGATTCAATCGCTGGATGAACCGCAATCTTGATCGGTTGACGGCGGGGTATCGCAGTCAGGTGCAGCGTTCCAGTGGCAAGCCGGTGTTGTTCGGTATCGCCATGGTGTTCGCACTGGTCGCCGCGGGCGTGCTGTTCACTGCGGTGCCGACCGAACTGGCGCCGTCAGAAGATCGCGGCGTGTTCTTTGTGTCGGTGAACGGGCCGGAAGGGGCTGGTTACGACTACACCGTCGAACAGCTGAAGCAGGTCGAAGAAAAACTCGCAGCGTTCGTTGGACCCGGAATGCCCATCCTGCGCGTGAACGCACGTGCGCCCGGTGGCTGGGGAGCGGGCGAGGAAATGCATACGGCCAACACCAGCGTATTCCTTGCGCCGTGGAACGAACGCGATGAATCGACCGTTGATGTTTCCGAGCGGGTCAGGAAGTCGCTCAACGAGATTACCGGTGTGCGCGCCGTGCCACAGGTACGTACCGGGCTGACGCGCGGCCGCGGTCAACCTCTGTCGGTAGTGCTCGGTGGTCCCGACTACGCCGAACTGGTGCAGTGGCGGGACCGCATGCTCGAGAAGATGGAGAACAACCCGAAACTGTTCGGCGCCGACTCGGACTACAAGGAAACGCGGCCGCAGCTGCGCGTGCAGATCGACCA
>JAYTAY010000130.1:0-10431 GCA_043737255.1 Luteimonas sp. | reverse complement strand
CCAGACTGGTCAAGCGTTTCGCCGGGCTGCCGCCCGCCGAGCCACCTTTCTGCTCGCACAGAAACATGGCCCAAAGATGCGCCCGTGGCGGGTCGGTCGTGCGGAAAAGCCGCACGACTACGCGAGCTGGCTACGGGGTTCGCTGAAGGTGCATCCCTGCACCAGCAGCAAACTGGCCGAATCCATTCGGCCACCCTGCGGGCGCTTCCTACGACAGCTCGCCTCCCCGAATCGGGATGAAGGTCAAAAGCTAACAGCATCACAGCGCAGCTGCGCTGTGCTTTTGACGTGGCTTCTGACCCATCCGCCCGTTCCTGTCGGCAAGTGCTGGACGGACCAGCCGCTCGCGGGCCACGCGAGGGATCGCGTGGCTTCGGCTGCGGCCCAGGATGATGTGCCTTCAGCAGAACCCGGGCAGTGCTTGCGCAGTCGTGCGGCTTCACCGCACGACCGACAGGCCATCGGGCCGCATCTTTGGGTTACTTTTCTGTGCGTCAGAAAAGTGACTCGCGCGCCGGCAGGCGCGAGAAACGCTTGACCAGCCTGGCGACAGAGCTAGCGAGTGCGCGAGTCGGCGCGGCGACAGCCACTGGCGAAAAGTGGCGAGTCAGAGCCAGTCGCGTGGGCGCAAGTAGTCGGCCAGCCGCGCCTCCGCGCTACCAGGTTCGGGCAAGTAGCCATACTCGTAACGAAGGCGTGGGGGTAGTGACATCAGGATAGATTCGGCGCGTCCGCCGGACTGCAAACCGAACAGGGTTCCGCGGTCGTAGACCAGGTTAAATTCAACATAGCGGCCGCGGCGATACAACTGGAATTCGCGTTCACGCTCGCCATAAGGCGTGTTCTTGCGGCGCTCGACAATCGGCAGATAGGCGTCGAGGAAGCCGTCGCCGACGGCGCGGAGGAACGCGAAACTCTCGTCGAAGCCCGCTTCGTTCACATCGTCGAAGAACAGGCCACCAACGCCGCGTGTTTCATTGCGATGCTTGATGACGAAGTAGTCATCGCATTCGCGCTTGTAACGTGCATACACGTCGTCGCCGAATGGCGCACAGATGTCACTTGCGGTTTGATGCCAATGGACGATGTCTTCGTCGAACGGGTAGAACGGAGTCAGGTCGAAGCCGCCGCCGAACCACCAGACCGGTGCTTCGCCGTCGGCGATTGCTTCGAAGTAGCGCACGTTCGCGTGCGTGGTTGGCAGGAACGGATTGAGCGGATGAAACACCAGCGACACGCCGGTAGCCGTCCAACAGCGGCCGGCCAGTTCAGGGCGATGCGCGGTGGCGGACGGCGGCAGGCGGGTGCCCATCACGCGCGAGAAACCGACGCCGGCCTGCTCGAATACGCCGCCATCACGCAGGATGCGGGTGCGGCCACCGCCGCCTTCGTCCCGCTGCCATTGATCTTCGACGAAGCGAGCCTTGCCATCCGCGCTCTCGATGGCCGCGCAGATGCGGTCCTGCAGGCCACCCAGCCAGTTGCCGACTTCGTCCACGTGGGAATGCTCCACCGCGATTTTCCTGCATTGCGCTTCAAACGTCATGGTAGTCGAAGGTCGCAGATCATCACCCCCTGCGTGATTTGCATTGGCCCATCGGAGCGCTTGGCCTATTCTCTTCGCTGATATCGCAAGGCGCAACGATGAGCGAACCGTCCAACCCCGCCGCAGCGATGAACTCGCGGGAACACCGCGACTTCTGGATGTTCATGGCATTCGCATTCGTGGTGCTGGCCGTTGGCATCGGTCTGCGCGCGCCGTGGCCTTCGGACGAGCCACGTTTCGTGCTGGTCGCCAAGCAGATGTGGGAATCAGGCGACTGGTTGTTCCCACATCGCGGTCGCGAGTTATATCCGGATAAACCGCCGATCTATTTTTGGCTGCTCGGTGCCAGTTATGCGTTGATCCGCGACTGGACCTGGGGGTTCCTGCTGCCATCGCTGCTGGCGGCATTGGGAACCTTGGCACTGACCATCGACCTGGGTCGCCGCTTGTGGAATCCGCGCGTTGGTTTGTGGGCCGGTGCGGCGGTGCTGTGTGCGGTGCAGTTCGTGTATCAATCCAAGCGCGCGCAGATCGATCCCACTGTCGTTCTCCTGATCACGCTGGGGTGCTACGGAATCCTGCGTCACACGTTGCTCGGCCCAAATTGGCGCTGGTATTGGGGTGGATGCCTCGCCGCCGGACTGGGTGTCGCAACCAAGGGTGTCGGCTTTCTTGCGCTGTTGATCCTGGTTCCATTCGCGCTGATGCGCTGGCGGAAGTGGAATGGCCTGACGGTTCCCGACGGCGACGCCGCGTGGCGCTGGACTCTTGGCGCGGCTGCGTTCCTCGGCGGCATAGCGATCTGGTTCGTGCCGATGCTGACGGTCGCGCTGGTGGGTGGCGATCCTGCACATCGCGCCTATCTCGATAATATTCTTTTCAAGCAAACCGCGACCCGTTACACCAACGCCTGGCACCACCACGAGCCGTTCTGGTATTTCGGCGAAGTGATTGCACTGTTCTGGATGCCGCTGTCGCTGGCGCTGCCATGGCTGGCCGCGCCGTGGCGCGATGCATGGCGCAAGCGCGATGCGAAAATCTGGCTCCCTCTATTCTGGGTTTTGCTGGTGTTGCTGTTTTTCAGTGCCAGCCCAGGCAAGCGCGACATGTACATTTTGCCGGCGCTACCGATGCTCGCGCTGGCGGCGGCACCGTTCCTCGACACTCTGACAAAACGGCGCGGATTGCGCATCACCATGTTGGGATTTGTAATCGTGCTCGGCGCGGTTTTTCTCGGAATCGGTTTTGCCGCATTGGTCGGCAATCCGGCCTTCGAACTCAAACTTGAATTGGCACGCGGATTAGCCGACGGCGGCGCTTTCGAAGCGGTCTGGATCAGCGTCGCGCTGATCGGCGCCTTGTTGCTGGCCGCCGCCGCCTGGTCGCGACTGCGCCATGTGATCGGTGCGCTTGCGATAGCCACGCTAGTGTTGTGGACGGGTTACGGCATCGGCATCGCGCCGGCGCTGGATGCCGAGAGCTCGTCGCGCCGCTTGATGGAAGATGCGCGAACGGCGGCCGGTCCGGCCGCGACCATCGGATTGATCCACTGGACCGAACAGATGTTGCTGCAATCGGTCGGCCCGACCACCGAATTTGGCTTCCGCGCCAACGTGGTCGATCAATGGAATGAAGGGTTGGCGTGGATGCGCGCATCGCCACCGGACCATCTTGTGCTGGTCCAGGCGGAAAGTTTGCCGACCTGCGTTCATAAGCCCGAGAAGGTAGGAGTCGCGAATCGGCGACAATGGTTTCTTGTCGACACTAGCGCGGCGAGCGCTTGCGTAAATCCGATCACTGCCACTGACCTGCCAACGCCAACGCCCGAGAACTGAAGCAACCGATGTTCAGTCGACGACCTGATCGTTCCATTAACTCCTGCACGTACGCCCCCAATTCATGCGCCATCTGCTATTCGCCAGCGAGCTATATGCCTTGCCCATCCTGCGGCCAATTGCAGCGGCGGCGCGTGAGCGCGGTGATGACTTGCGCTGGTTCGTTTCTTCGCATATCGCGCGCTTTCTGCAAGCCGACGAACAGCGGCTGATCGATGGGTGCGCGGTGCGAGAATGGCATCCCGATTCAGTGATTTCCGCAAGCAACTGGGTGCCGCATTTTTTTCCGGGACTGAAAGTGCAGGTTTTCCACGGCTTCAATGTCGACAAGCGTTCCGAGTCGCGCGGGCATTTCCGCATTCGAGGCTTGTTCGACCTTTACTGCACGCAAGGCCCTGCGACGACTGCACCATTCCAAGCCATGCAGCGCGCGTTGGGCCATTTCCGCGTGATTGAAACGGGCTGGTCGAAACTCGATCCGATGTTCAACGCATCTCTTCCCGCCTCGGTGCAGGCAGCCGCGCACGGACGTAATATCGTCGGCTATGCGTCGACCTTCACCGCGTCGCTCAGCTCTGCGCCGCTGCTATACCAGACGATTGCTGCGCAAATTGCGCGAGGTGATCGCTACTGGTTGCTTACCCTGCACCCAAAGTCAGCGCCAATCTGGCAAGACCGCTATCGTGCATTGGCAGGACCGAATGCGCAGTACGTCGAAGCCGACCAGCTGGCGCACATGCTGGCAGGCGCGCAAGTGCTGGTCAGCGATACCTCATCGGTCGTTTCAGAATTCGCAGTTATTGGAAAGGCCGTCGTCACTTTCCGAAACCGCGCGCCGAAGCCGTACATGATCGACATCAACGATGCCGACGAATTGGATGCGGCGTTGCAAAGCGCATTCGCTGACGATGCCGCGCAGCGTCTGGCTGCTGCAAGAATTGGCGACGCCATCCATCCCTACCGCGACGGCCGCTCCAGCGAGCGCGTACTCGATGCCATCCGCTGCGTGCTGGAAGACCGCAGCGTCGCAACGCGACGCAAACCCGCCAGCCTTGCCCGCCGCCTGAAAATTCGATGGCGTTTGCGCGATTTCAGCCGCGCTGTCTAACTGACAGGTCGCCATCGGGATGCGTTATCCTCGACTGTCTCTTTTTCGCAACGCGGAATCAACGTGACCTCAGCGCATGTATTGGTGGTCGACGACGAGCCGGATATCCGGGTCACGGTCAAGGACATCCTCGAAGACGAGGGCTACACGGTCAGTGTCGCGGAGTCCGCCGCGGCAGCGCGCGAAGCGAGGCGGCAGCAACGACCGGACGTCGTCCTGCTGGACATCTGGATGCCCGATCTCGACGGCATCAGCCTGCTGCGCGAGTGGAACGAGCGTGGTGGCCTGCCCTGCCCGGTCATTATGATGAGCGGCCACGGCACCATTGAAACTGCGATTGAGGCGACCCGGCAAGGTGCCTGGGATTTCGTTGAAAAGCCCATCTCGCTGGCGAAACTGTTGTTGACTGTCGAGCGCGCCAACGAGGCCGGCCGCCTGAAGCGTGAGAACGAAGGGCTGAAGAGCCGCCTGCCTGCGCCCGCCGAGCCGATCGGCAGTAGCGTGGCGATCCAGACACTGCGCACGCAATTGGAAAAACTGGCCGGCCACGATGCCTGGGTGCTTATCCAGGGTGAGCCGGGCTGCGGCAAGGAAATGCTGGCACGCTGGCTGCATGAGCGCAGTGCGCGACGCGCGGAGCCGTTCGTTTCCGTCGCGGCTGCGGCTCCACGCGAGATCGCAAGCTTCAGCGTATTCGGACGCGATGATGGCAGTGACGAAAGCCTGATCGAAAAGGCCAATGGCGGCACCTTGTTCATTGACGAGGTCGGTCAACTCGACGCGGAATTGCAGCAGCGCCTGCATACCATCCTCGAACAGCGCAGCCTGCCGCGTGGCGGTGGGCGCGAGCCGCTGCCGCTGGACCTACGTGTTGTTGCGACGACCAGCCTGGACCTGGCTGCGCTGGTTCGGACTGGCGCATTTCGGGAAGACCTGTTCTACCAACTCAATGTGGTCGCGGTCAGCGTGCCGCCGTTGCGCGAGCGGCCGGAAGACGTACCGGAACTGCTGCGCTACCACACCGATTTTTTTTCCAATCGCGACAAGCTTGCCTATCGCGCTTTCCCGGTGGCGGTGCAGAACCGCCTTCGCAATTATCCCTGGCCGGGCAATACGCGCGAACTACGCAACCTGGTGCAGCGCTTGCTGATCATGGGCAGCGGGGCGGAAATCAGCTTGGACGAGGTTGAACAGGCGCTGGCCAGCCATCCGCTACCGCCGACACCGGTTGCTTTGAACGGGTTGGTGGTCGATTTTTCGTTGCCGCTCCGCGAGGCGCGCGATCAATTCGAGCGCGCCTATCTGCTGCACCAGCTTGGCGAAGCCAGCGGCAGCGTCGGAAAACTGGCCAAAGCAGTCGGCATGGAACGTACGCATTTGTACCGGAAACTGAAGGATCTGGGGATTGATCCGCGTGCCTACGGCAGAGAAGACTGAACAGCATGCAACCAAAAATGAACCCGGCGACAACATGAGTGTCTGATTTGCCGTTACTTCTTCATCACATGTCATCACACCTCTCAAGCGTCGCCGGCAACGGTGGCGCTTTTTTTCGCCGGTTCGACGGCTTTCATGCAAAAAGGCAGTAGACAACGGGCAACGCGCGTCGCCATGCTGGTGTTTGCATCAATCAATTGCAGGGCCATCGAATGATTCTTGAGGGCAAAGTCGCACTCGTCACCGGCGCGGCCAGCGGCATCGGCAAGCGCATCGCGGAAATCTATGCCGAGCACGGCGCAGCCGTCGCGATCGCCGATCTCAATCAGGACGGTGCAGACGCCGTTGCTGCGGACTTGGTGAAACGTGGGAGGCGCGCGGTCGGCCTGCGCATGGACGTGTCCCAGGAAAGCGAAGTCGATGCTGGTGTCGCCCGAGTGATCGAGGAGTTCGGCAAGGTCGATATCCTGGTTTCCAACGCCGGCATCCAGATCATCAAGCAGGTGCAGGATTTCACTTACGCCGAATGGCGCCGCATGCAGGCAATCCACGTCGATGGTGCGTTCCTGACCACCCGTGCCTGCCTGAAGGACATGTACAAGCGTGGCGAAGGCGGCGCCATAATCTACATGGGCTCGGTGCATTCGCACGAGGCATCGAAATTAAAGGCGGCGTACGTCACGGCCAAGCACGCGCTGCTTGGATTGGCACGCGCCGTTGCCAAGGAAGGTGGCGACAAGGGTGTTCGCGCCAACGTGATCTGTCCCGGCTTCGTGCGCACGCCGCTGGTCGACAAACAGATTCCCGAGCAAGCCGCGAACTTCGGCGTCAGCGAAGACGAAGTCATCCGCAACGTGATGCTGAAGGACACCGTCGATGCCACTTTCACGACTGTCGACGATGTCGCCAACGTCGCGCTGTTCCTCGCTGCATTCGAAACCAGTGCCTTGAGTGGCCAGAGCCTGATGGTCAGCCACGGCTGGCACATGCAGTGATCGAAGCGTTGCGCAAGCAGATCGGTGGTCCGCGCGATGGCGCATTGCTGCGCTTTTCATTGGGACATGCACTGCTCGGCATTGGCGATGCGGCAGAGGCCGTGGAATCGTTACGCGCGGCGCTGGTATTCGACCCGAATTATTCAGCTGCATGGAAGCTGCTGGGACATGCGCAATTGCAAAACAACGACCATGCCGCGGCGACAGCAGCGTGGCAACAAGGCATCGGCGTCGCCACGGCGCGCGGCGATACCCAGGCGGCAAAGGAAATGACCGTTTTTCTGCGTCGAGCGCAACGCAACGTCTCAAACGACGCAATACCAGACTGACCAATACGGGATAGTCGAACTAGCAGGTAGAATCCTTCGCCTGCGATAGCGCTCCGGGGAGCTTAGTGAACGATCCATCGCCGCCGGACGCGGAATCCGCGCTCGACACAGACGGCCTCGAAGGACAGCAACTCGGACCGTTTCGCCTGCAGCGCTTGCTCGGCGAGGGTGGCATGGGTCGGGTGTTCCTCGCGCACGAAATTCACCCGGCACGCGAAGTTGCGCTGAAGCTGGTCAGCGGTTTGTCCGCGGAGGCACGGCAACGTTTTCAGCGCGAGATTGAAGCGCTGGCGCAACTGGAACATCCGGCAATTGCGCGTCTGTACGGCGCGGGTCATTCAAACTGGGCGGGTGTCGATCAGGCCTGGTTCTCGATGGAATTCGTTGACGGCAGCGACCTGCTCGACCGTGCCCGAACACATGCCATCAACTTGCCTGCGCGACTGCGATTGTTGATTGCGATTGCCCGCGGCGTGCACTTCGCGAACCAGCGCGGCGTCATCCACCGCGATTTGAAACCATCCAACATCCTGGTCAGTGCCGACGGCCAACCGAAAATCCTCGACTTCGGAATCGCACGCCTACGCGACGACAACGCCGCCACGCTGACCCAAGCTGGACAGGTGCTTGGAACCCTGCCTTACATCGCGCCGGAACAACTGACCGGCGGGCACGACTCCATCGACGCGCGCGCCGACGTCTATTCACTGGGCGTCATCGCTTACCAGTTGTTGGGTGGCGAACTTCCACACCCGCGACTCGGTACATCGACGCTGTTTGAAGCGATGCAGATTTTGCGTGACGAGAGGCCGCTGCCGCTCGCCGCCCTGCAGCATGCCGCGCGCGGCGACCTCGATACCGTGGTGATGAAAGCGCTGGCAGGCGAGCCTGCGCAGCGCTATGCCAGCGCCGCCGCATTCGCCGATGACTTGCAGCGCGTTATCGATCACCAGCCTATTTCGGCGCGTCCACCGAGCTTGCGCTATCGCAGCGCGCGCTTCGTGCGTAGACACCGCGCACTGACCATCGCGACCGCAACCGTATTGGTCGCTTTGGTTGCCGCAACGGCTATCTCACTGCGTTTTGCCTGGTCGGCGCAACAGGCGCGTGCCCAAGCCGAACAACGCGCAGCGGAAAGCAATGCGATCAACGCGTTCCTGGAACGTATGCTGGTGTCTGCCGATCCGGAACACACGCGTGGAGAGAAACTCACCGTCGCGACGGTCGTCGATCAAGCTGAGCGCGAGCTATCCGCCGTCACCAACCAGCCGGCCGTGCAACGCGCCGTGCTGTCGACCCTGGCATCGACACGTCGCGCGCTGGGCGACTACGACCACGCGCTAAAGCTCAATGGCGAGGCGCTAGCCTTGTTCACGAGTGATGACCCGAACGATTCCGCAACGACCGCTCAACATTCGAAGTTGCTGCAAGCGCGCGCGTCGCTGCTGACCGACAAGGGAGACTTCGCCTCAGCGACCGCTACCCTCGCCGACGCACGCAAGGCCGATCCAACGCCAAGCCCTGCTGCCGATCTCGGCATGGCGATGACCGCCGCCCGCATCGACGATGAAGCAGGTCGCGTGGATGAAGGCATTCTTGGCTATCGCGATGTGCTGGCGGCGGTGGAAGCAGTTGGTCCACTCGACCCGACTTCGGCGCGGCAGATCGCGGAGACACTGGACTATGCGCGAAGCAATCTGGCATCGATGTTGCGCGAGGCTGGCAAGTTCGACGAAGCCGAGGCGATGATCCGCGAGGTGTTGGCGACCCGCAATGCGGAACACGGCGAGCGCGAACCGCGCACGCTGTCGGCACGCCAGAAGCTGGCGATGATTCTTTCCGCACGAGGCAAAGACGCCGAGGCCGCAACAGAAGCCAAAAAAGTGCTTGCGATCCAGCGCGAGGTGCTCGGCGACGATCACGGCAGCACGCTGACAACAATGCAGACCTTGGCCAATGCACGGATCGCGGAAGGAAATCTCGACGCGGCCGAACCCATCACCCGCGAAGCATTGACTGGGCTGGAACGATTGCTCGGCGAAGATCATGCACAGACGCTGTCGTCCATGAACTCGCTCGCTTTCGTGCTTGAACAGCGCAAACAAACCGACGCCGCCGAAGCCATGTATCGGCGCATCATCACCATTCAGGAGCGCGCCGGCGTCGGCCATCCAACTACACTGGCCCCGCGCAACAACCTCGCCATGTTGCTGATGGATGCGAGCAAGCTTTCAGCGGCGCGGCATGAATTCGAAGGTCTGGTCGCTGACTCGCGCCGCGCGGTTGGTGAAGATCACGCGATGACCTTGATCTTCAGCAGCAACTACGGCCTGTGCCTGGATAAGTCCGGCGAGCCCGAGCAAGCGCGCAAAATCCTAGAGTCCGCACAACGCAAGCTGGCTGCCTTGATGGGAAGCGACCACACTCGCAGCCGCGCCGCCGCCGAGCGTCTTGCGGATGTCTACAAGCATATGGGCCTCAATGATCTGGAAGCAAAAATGCGTCCCGCTGCCGCGCCATGACGATCGCACTCATCGTTGTCATCGTCACCATGACGCTGCTCACCGCCATCGCTACGCAGCGCTGGCTGCGGTTACGCTCGCACTTGGATGCGGAGCGACGAATCGCAGGCACGGCGTTGGCGGAATGCGAGGCGCTGGCCCATCAACGAGCCGTCGCGGGAGAGCGCGAGCGCATCTACAACGATCTACATGACGACCTAGGTGCCAGCCTGTTGCACCTAATCTACACGGCATCGACGCCGCAACAGGCTGATGCGCTGCGCGCTGTCATGCAGGATCTGCGTGACGTGGTGACCCGCTCGCGCGGCACGCCGGGAACACTTAGCGACGTACTCGGCGACATCCAGGTAGAAGTAAGACAACGCCTGCACGCGGTCGACATTGAATTGGATTGGAGCACCGCCGATTCGCTGCCCGATCCGATGCTTGGCAACGAAACCTCGCTGCACCTGCACCGCATTGTCCGCGAGGCGATCAGCAACGTGATTCGGCATGCGCAGGCGCGACGATTGCGCATCCGTGTCGCCGGTAACAGGATTCGGATTGCCATCGAAATCACCGACGATGGCAGAGGCTACACGACCGCAAGCCGCGATGGCTGCGGCAAACGCAGCATGCGCGAGCGCGCGGGCGAGATCGCGGGGAGCATTGACTGGGGC
>JAYTAY010000129.1:0-1858 GCA_043737255.1 Luteimonas sp. | reverse complement strand
CGCGCCTGCGCGGCGATATCGGCGTCCTCGATCCGAAGCATCAGGTCGAAGTTGATCCGCAGACTGCGCGGGTCGAAGTTGGCGGACCCCACGAACACCACGTCATCGGCCACGACGAGCTTGGCGTGCAACATCGCAGGAAGATATTGATACGCCTCGATCTGCGAAGACGCGAGCCCATTGAGTACATGCGCCGATGCATGGTGAGCGAGCGGGACGTCGCCCGCAGCCGGCACGATGACCCGCACCCGGCCTCGGCGCGCGGCCTGGCTCAGCAGCCTGCGCAAGCGCGTCGTCGGCACAAAGTAGGCGGCCAGCACATCGATCTGACTCGCTTCACCGAGGTCGCGATGGAGGCGCCGCAGATAGCGCCGCCCTCCCCGCCCGGCCCCGGCAAAGAACAACTCCCAGCCTTCGCCGCGCGACGACTGGGGCATGGTGTCGGGCACCGGAAGGTGGTTGAACGGGGCCATGTCCCACATGCGGTCGAAAGAACGAGCCAGTGCGATCACGCACTCCGGCACGCGGGTGCACACGCCCAAGTCGCGCCAACCTTGATGGACACCGTCACCGTCGTACTCGTCCGCCACGTTGCAGCCACCAAGGAACGCATGGCGGCGATCGACCACGACGAGCTTGCGGTGATCGCGAAAGCTCAGCCGGGTCCAGCGTCGGGGGTTGAACCACTTCAAATCGATACCGGCCTGCTGCAGGAGTGCCGCAGCTGGGATAGCCGCTTCACTGCCGAACGCGTCGAGCAACAGGCGCACGCGACAACCCCGTGCAACCGCGCTGGCCAGCGCCCCTTGCAGGCGGTCAGCCAGCCGGCCCGGCGACCAGATGTAGAACTCCACATCGATGGTCGACTCGGCGCGCTCGATGGCCTGCACGATGGCGTCGAACCATTGGGCGCCCGTGGTGTGCCAGGTGATCGCCCTGCCGGCAACCAAACTGTCCGCTGCGGACCCTGCCGGAGTGCTGGAGGGGAGTGCGGTCACGGGGCGGGGAAGCAGAGCTGCAGCCACGTCGGCGGGCCGGGCACAGGCATCACTATCAACGCGGATCAGCGCGACGTTCGCTCGATGACGCGGGCACGGCCGATGCGCCGGGCGACCGCCCGGTCGATGCGATCGGCGGCTCGATCGATGGCAACGTACAGGTCTGCATTGCGTTCGCGCACGATGATCGGGGCCAGCGCCGGGCCGCGCACCTCCACCACGCAGTCCTTGTCGACGCCCCCTCGTGGGCCATTGATGTCGGCGAGCCTGACCTGGACCGAGGCCAATCGTTGCTGATAGCGTCCCAGCGCAGTGCCCAGCCGGCGCTGCGCGTAGTTGCGGATTGCCTCGGTCATCGCGATTCCTCTGGAAAGTATTCCCAAGCGCATGTCGTGTTCTCCGGTTTGGCCTGAGCACGAGCTTGGGGGGGAATCATGCATCGATCAATATGATAGTTTGGAGTCGAATGATCGAAAAATACGAACAATGAACCTCAAGCATCTTCGATACTTCTGGGCTGTGGCGCGCTTCGGCGGGGTCGCGCGAGCCGCCGAGAAGCTCCAGTTGTCCCCACAGACGCTGAGCGGCCAGATCGCCCAGCTGCAATTGGCGATGGGCGTCGAGTTGCTGCAACAAGTCGGACGGCGTCTGGAGCTGACCGACGCGGGGCGCGTCGCGTACTCCTATGCCGACAAAATTTTCTTGTTGGTCGACGAACTGGGCGGCGAGGTGGGCGCGATGCCCAGCGGGCGCAGCCGGCTGTTCCGCGTGGGCATCACCGACGCGGTACCGCGGTCGCTGGCGTATCGCCTGCTGGTGCCGCTGGTCGAGGATGAGGGCATTCGGTTGACTGCCAGCCA
>JAYTAY010000128.1:0-1861 GCA_043737255.1 Luteimonas sp. | reverse complement strand
TGCATCGCGTGCTTGGCCCCGAGTTCGTGGTGCTGCCGGCCATTGTCGACGATGCGGGCCGGTATCGGTATCCGACCGGCCTGCTGTCACTGCGTTTCGACAACGATGCCAGCGAGCAGAAGCTGCAGAGCGTCGCCCACACTTACGGTCTGGAATTCGTCGGCCGCGCCAAGTTCACCAAGCAACAGGCGCTGTTCAAACCCGCCGCCGGCAGCGATGTGTTCCTGCCCGATGTGAGCGGCAAGATCGAAGACGACGAACAGATCGAAGCGGTGTGGTTCGACGCCGAAAGCGCGTTCACCCGCGCGTAACCCCTCGCCTGTTATCGAATCCCTTACAGGATGTGAGGTCGCAATGAATTCCATTTTTTCCGATCCGGCGGAACACGCACCCATGATCGTCGAAACTGCTGTGCGCTCCGATGTGGGCATGCGCATGGCCACCGGCGAGTGGATCGAGCTCGACCGCCTGCCGCTGAGCCTCGAAGTCGTGGAAGGCGAGACCGTCGCGCGTCTGTCGGGCACGGCATCGGCGACGATGGCGATCGGACGGGTGATGCGTGCGGCGCAGACATTCTTTGAAGTGCCCAGCCGCGGCGTGACGAAAGCACCGACCATCGCGCGCGCTAAATCGGCGACCAAAGCGCTGGTCAATGTACTCGACCGCAAAATCATCACCGCGTATATGGATCGCGAAACGCAGTTGATGCGGATCCTCTACAAAGAAATCGTGCTGCGCTTCAAACCGGAGGTATCAGCGAAAGTGCGCAGCGCGATCCTGCGCGAGAGCGGGCTGACCCTGCGCACGCGCAACCCGATGATCCCGGATCAGATGATCCTCACCGACACCGGGATGCGGCATCCCGGCGAAGAACTGGTGCGTCTCGCCGCGCGGCTGTCGACGCTGGACGAAGTGGCGTTCGCGGCGCCGAACTTCATCTCGCAGTTCCGTCGCAGCGCGCCGGTCGCGGTTGGCGCACCGTCGTCGAAACAGTGGCATCTGCGCCTGATCGGCGCCAGCAAAGCCTGGCAAACCACGCGCGGCAAACGCGCGATCACCATCGCCGTGATCGACGACGGCATTGATGTGGAACATCCCGAGCTGCGCGGCAACATCCTGCGCAACGCCGATCCGGACGAGCCGCGCGATGTATGCGGCCGCGATTTCTATCTGCTCGATGAGGATGTCGATCACTTCAATCCGCGCCCGAAACGCTTCCGCTCGCCCTTCGAGCAGCTGAGCGGCAACGACATCCACGGGACATGCTGCGCGGGCATTGCGGTGGGCCGCGGTCCGCGCGCCTACGGACTGGCGCCGAACTGCCGACTGCTGCCGGTGAAAATCTTCCATGCCGACGATCTCGCCAGCGAAAGCCAGGTAGCCGACGCGATCCGCTACGCCGCCGCGTTCTCGGACGTCATTTCCTGCTCATGGAGCTGCGCCAAGAGTCCCGATATCGAATTCGCGCTGGAAGACGCGCGTCGCCTCGGCCGCAAAGGGCGCGGTGCAGTCATCGTCTGCGCAACCGGCAATATCGAAAGTCCGCACGAATCGACCCGCGTGACGTATCCCGCATCCGATCCGAACGTCATCGCGGTCGGCGCCTCCACCGACGCCGACGCATTCGCCGACTATTCCAAGCGAGGCCCGCAGGTCTGTGTCGTCGCACCCTCCAGCGGCGGCGGCCGCAACATCTTCACCACCGACGTCTCCACGCCGGGACGCGGCTTCAACAACAGCGGCGTAGACAGCCAGTTCGTCAGCGACTTCGGCGGCACCTCATCGGCAACCCCGCTGGTCGCCGGACTCTGCGGATTGATGCTGTCGCTGAAGCCTGACATGACCGCCGACGACGTGCGCG
>JAYTAY010000127.1:0-4614 GCA_043737255.1 Luteimonas sp. | reverse complement strand
TGACCGGGTGGCAGCTCAATGTGATGACGCAGGATCAGGTCGCCGCGAAATCCGAATCCGAACAGGCAACCGCGCGCCAGTTGTTTGTCGACAAGCTCGAAGTCGACGAGGAAATCGCCGGCATCCTGGTGACCGAGGGATTCAATTCGGTCGAGGAGATTGCGTACGTCCCGGTTGGCGAACTGCTGGCGATCGAGGGCTTCGACGAGGACATCGTCGAGGAACTGCGTTCGCGCGCACGCGATGCCTTGCTCAACGACGCATTGGCGGTCGAGGAAGAACTCGACGAGCACAAGCCGGCCGAAGACCTGCTGACACTCGAAGGCATGGACGAGGCCACGGCCTACATCCTCGCCTCGCGTGGCGTGCGTACCCGCGATGACTTGGCCGATCTTGCCGTCGATGAGATCACCGACATCGAGGACATGGACGCCGAGCGCGCCGCCGCGCTGATCATGCAGGCGCGCAAGCACTGGTTTGAATGAAGCAGGAGCATTTGCCACGGATCAAAGCGATGAACACCGATAAAGGCAGTCGGGTGCCGTATCCGCGTTCATCCGCGCAAATCCGCGGCCAGACAGCTTCGAGCCGTATCACAAGCTAAGATCGCCCCCTCGGCCGCCGCCTTCGGCAGCGTCCAACGAAACCGGAATCCGAATGTCGCAGCAAACCACAATCCGCAAGCTGGCCGAACTGGTGAACGCACCGGTCGAGAAACTGTTGGAGCAGCTGGCTGAGGCCGGCATGGCCTTCGACGGTCCCGATCAGGTCGTGACCAGTATCGAAAAGATGAAATTGCTCGGCTTCCTCAAACGCGCGCACGGTAAAGGCGACAAGCCGGCCGAAGACGCCGCTGCGCCGAAGAAGATCACACTGAACCGGCGCAAGGTGCAGGAACTCACCATGGGCGGTGGCAAGACCAAGAGCACCGTTGCGGTGGAAGTGCGCCAGAAACGCACCTATTTCAAGGCGGGCGAGATGGAAGCGCCGCCGGTTACCGATGAGCGCGCTGATGCGCTGCGCAAGCTCGAGGAATCGCGTCAACGCAATCTGACCGAACAGCAGAAGCTGGCCGAGGACGACAAGCGTCGCGCCGACGAGATTGCCGAGCGCAGGCGCCTGGAAGAAGCGGCGGCAGCGGAAAAAGTTGTAGCGGTGGCGGTAGCCGAAGTCGAAGCGCGCGAGGAAACCACCAAACCCAAGCCAGGACATCACGGCGCGCCCAAGCCGGCGCCGCGCACTGAAGCGCCGCGCGGTGAGGATCGCGGCACGCCCAAACACAAGACCCGCGGCTCGCACGCGATGGTCGCGGGCGTTGAAGACGACGACAGCGCCAGCCGTTTTGCCGGCCAGTTGCACCTCAGCGCCACCGATCGCGCGCGACGTTCCACCGCGCGCGGCAAGCCCAAGCCCAAGCGTCAGGCCGAGCAGGCTCGCAGCGGTGGCGGCGCGCACGGCTTCTCCAGGCCAACCGCGCCGATCGTGCGCGAAATTGCCATCGGTGATGCGATCACCGTGGCCGATCTCGCGCAGAAACTCGCTCTCAAGGGCGGCGACGTGGTCAAGACGCTGTTCAAGATGGGCGTGATGGCCACCATCACCCAGACCATCGATCACGACACGGCTGTACTGGTTGCAGAAGAACTCGGCCATACCGCGGTTCGCAGCGACGGCGACGATGCCGAAATCGAATTGCTGGCACACGCCGAGGAAGTGCAGGGCGACAAGACCACGCGTCCGCCGGTGGTCACCATCATGGGCCACGTCGACCACGGCAAGACCTCGTTGCTGGATTACATCCGCCGCACCAAGGTCGCCTCCGGCGAAGCGGGCGGCATCACCCAGCACATCGGCGCTTACCACGTCGAAACCGCCAAGGGTGTCATCAGCTTCCTCGACACGCCCGGCCATGCCGCGTTTACGCAGATGCGTGCACGCGGCGCCAAATTGACCGACATCGTGATCCTGGTGGTCGCGGCCGACGACGGCGTCATGCCACAAACGATCGAGGCCGTGCAGCACGCCAAGGCGGCCAAGGTGCCGCTGATCATCGCGATCAACAAGATCGACAAGTCCGACGCCGATCCGTCACAGGTCAAGAACGGTTTCTTGGCACACGATGTCGTGGCCGAGGAGTTCGGCGGCGATACGCAGTTCGTCGAAGTCTCGGCCAAGACCGGCCAAGGCGTGGACGCGCTGCTGGATGCGGTGTTGTTGCAGGCCGAAGTGCTCGAACTCACGGCGGTGACCGATGCACGCGCGACCGGTGTGGTGATCGAATCCTCGCTCGACAAGGGCCGCGGCCCGGTGGCCACGGTGCTGGTGCAGCAGGGCACCTTGAAGAAGGGCGATTACCTGGTGTGCGGCGTGCAGTATGGCCGCGTGCGTGCATTGTTCGACGAAACCGGATCACAGGTGCCGGAAGCCGGCCCATCGATTCCGGTGCAGGTTCTCGGACTGTCGGGCGTGCCCGATGCCGGCGACGATTTCGTCGTGGTCGCGGACGAACGCCTGGCCAAGGAAGTCGCGCAGCAACGCGACATCAAGCGTCGTGAATCGCGCATGGTCGCCGTGCCTGGCAACCGCATGGAAGACATCATGGCGCAGATGGGTCAGGCCGGCGAAGGCCAACTGTCGCTCAATCTGGTGATCAAGGCCGACGTGCAGGGTTCGGTGCAGGCGCTGCGTGAGGCTTTGACGGCGCTGTCGACCGATGCCATCCGCATCAACGTGATCGGTTCGGGCGTCGGTGGCATCACCGAGTCCGATGCCAACTCGGCAGTCACCTCCAAGGCGACCATCATCGGCTTCAACGTGCGTGCCGATGCGTCGGCACGCCGGGTCATCGAATCCAACGGCGTCGATCTACGTTACTTCTCGATCATCTACGACGTCATCGATCAGGTGAAGCAGGTTGCGTCCGGCATCCTCGGCGTGGAGATCCGTGAGGAGATCATTGGCACTGCGGAAGTGCGCGACGTGTTCCGCAGTTCCAAGTTCGGCGCGGTGGCCGGCTGCATGGTGGTCGAGGGCGTGGTCAAGCGGCACAAACCCATCCGCGTGCTGCGCGACAGCGTGGTGGTGTTCGAGGGCGAGCTGGAATCGTTGCGCCGCTTCAAGGAGAACGTCGACGAAGTACGCAACGGCACCGAGTGCGGCATCGGCGTCAAGCGCTACGACGACGTCAAGCCGGGCGACCAGATCGAGTGCTTCGAGCGTATCGAAGTACAGCGCACGCTGTAATTGGCGGCAACCGGTGGCCGATAACAGGTCGCCGGAATGCAGACACTGCCGTGCTGCCCATCTTCGGCTCACGGCTATCCATTACCGGTTACCGATTGTCTTATGGCCACAAAAACCTTCCACCGCAGTGATCGCGTCTCCGCCCAGCTCCGCCGCGACCTGGGCACGCTGGTGCATGACGCCGTGCGCGAGCATGGGTTGCCATCGGTCAGCGTGTCCGATGTCGAAGTCACGCGCGATCTGGCGCATGCCAAAGTATTCGTGACCGCATTGCAAGCCGAGCGATCCGCCGAAGCGGTCAAGGGTTTGAAGGAACACGCCAAGGAAATCCGCTTCCAGCTCGGACGCGCGATGAAACTGCGGCATGTGCCCGAACTTCATTTCCACTACGACGACTCGGTGGATCGAGGCGAACGCATTGATAACCTTTTGCGTGATCATCCGGATTTGCAGGACGACGGCGATTCCGAAAAGCCAGAGTAATGTTTTTTGTGGGTGCGAAGCGTTGTACAACAGCCTTCGGCTGTTGTGAAACGCTTCGCGCCGGCAGGACGAATCCAACCATCACCGCGATTCGCTCCTACAATGCCTCGATGGGCCAAAAGCCGCGCACACACTTTCGCAAACTCGACGGCATTCTGCTGCTGGACAAGCCGCAAGGGTTGAGTTCCAACCAGGCATTGCAACGCGTGCGCCATCTGTTCCGCGCCGACAAGGGCGGCCACACCGGCAGCCTGGATCCACTAGCGACCGGCTTGCTGCCGATCTGTTTCGGCGAGGCCACCAAGATCGCGGGCGGATTGCTCGGTGCGCGCAAGGCCTACACGACGGTTGCATCGCTGGGCGTCACCACCGACACCGACGATGCCGAAGGCCAGCCACTGCGCGAACGCCCGGTGCCGCTGTTGACCATCGGCACGATCGACACCGCGTTGCGTGCGTTGACAGGACGCATCCAGCAGCGCCCACCGATCTACTCGGCGCTCAAACGCGGTGGCGAGCCGCTGTACGCGAAGGCGCGCCGGGGCGAGATCGTCGAAGTGGAGGCACGCACGGTCGACGTCCACGCCTTTGAACTGCTGTCCGCGGCTGACCTGCTGGATGGCGACGTCCGATTGTTGCGGCTGCATGTGGAATGCGGCTCGGGTACCTATGTGCGCAGCCTGGTGCGCGATCTCGGCGAAGCCCTGGGCTGCGGCGCGCACGTTGCCGAACTGCGGCGGCTCTGGGTCGATCCGTTCCGCGATCCACGCATGTGGACGCTGCAGGAGTTGCAGGCGCTCTCAACGCGCAGTGAGCGCAGCCTCGAAGCCTGTCTGCTGCCGATCGAGGCCGGCATGACCGCGTGGCCCGAGGTGCATGTCACCCAGG
>JAYTAY010000126.1:0-1874 GCA_043737255.1 Luteimonas sp. | reverse complement strand
CTACCTCGCCACCCGGTAGCTGGCGGATCGTGATGCGGCAAATTTGCCCCAGCGGCACGTTGTCCGGCCGGCTCCAGTTGCGGCGGATCGCCTCGCTCAACGCCGCGGCATAACGCGCGGCAAGTCCGGAATCGACTCCCTCGTTGCCTGGTGGCGCCGAAGCCGATGCGTCCGCGATTGCGGCTTCCTCCGACGCCTGTCGCGCACGGCGGTCCGCAAGCTGCTGGAGTTTTTCCTCCGCCAGCCGCGCGTCGCGCTTGGCGATGGCGCGCAACACGCGGACATCCTCCAGCTGCTCAGCGGCCAGTCGTTGCTGCTTCTCGGCTTCTTCCTGCCGCTCGCGTTCGGTCAGGTCGATCTGTTCCTGACGACGTTTTTCTTCCTGTTCGCGTTCGCGCCTTTCCAGCGACACTGCATCGCGTTCGACCAGCTCCTGTTCCTCAATGTCGGGTTCCGGCACGCGCTCCTGCGCCTGGTCCTGCTGCTGCACCAGCGAATCTTCCGGTACCGGTTCGGGCAAGGGCTGCAGTTCCGGCGCGGCTTGCTCTTCTGGCGGTTGAATCGCCTGCACCTGTTCTGGCGAAACCGGCTCTGGGCGATCGAGCAGCGCACGGCGCATCTTCGACGACAAGGCGTTGGCATCAATCAATTCCGCCTCGACCACCGATCCGCCAGCCGCAGCCGGCGCGGAACTGCGAGTCCACAGCAGGCCGACAAACGCCAGTGCAAACAGCAATACATGCAGGCCGACCGCATAGAAAAACGCCTGCGTCGTGTCGGCGCGGGTTTCCCTCACTTCGCGGCCGCCTCCGCAGGACTGCTCATCAATCCTGCGCGCGGCACGTTGGCCTTGGTTTGCAGATCGGTGAGCACGTTGTAGACGGTCTGGTAAGGCGCGTTGCCGTCGCCGGCGACCAGCACCGACACGTTCGGATTGTTCTCGACGAACGCCCGTACCTTCGCAACCAGTTGCTCCGATGTCACAGCCTCGTTCTTGGCACCCTGGATGGTGAGGAACAGGTTGCCCTGGCGATCAACGCTGACGATGACCGGATCTTTCTTCTCCTGGATCGACTTGGCGTTCGATTGCGGCAGGTTGACGTCGACGCCGAGATTCAGCAGCGGAGCAGTGACCATGAAGATGATCAACAGCACCAGCATCACGTCGATGTACGGCACGACGTTGATGTCGGCCTTGAGCCTGCGCTTGCGGACGCGGCGCCCGCTGGCGGTAGTCGTCATGAGAGCGTTCTCGTGTTTGTGGATTTCATCAACGCGCGGACTGGATCAATGGGTTCGCGCTGGCGCGTCTGCACGGATCAAGGCTCGTCGAGGTGGGCCTGCCGTTGCAGGATCGACGAAAACTCTTCGGAAAACGCGTCGTACTTGACGCCGACGCGGTCGACCTTGGTGGCAAAGCGGTTGTAGGCCCACACCGCCGGGATCGCCGCGAACAGGCCCATCGCGGTCGCGATCAAGGCTTCAGAGATGCCGGGTGCGACGGTGGCGATGGTCGCTTCCTTGACGTTGGCCAAGCCCTGGAACGAAATCATGATGCCCCACACCGTGCCGAACAGACCGACATAGGGGCTGATCGAACCAACGTTGGCGAGGAATTCGAGGTTGTGTTCGAGGCCGTCGAGTTCACGCGACGACGTTGCGCGCATCGCGCGTTGCGCACCTTCCAGCTGCATGCGGCTGTCGACGCCGCGGCGCTCGCGGATACGGTTGAATTCGCGGAAGCCTGCTTCAAAGATCGCTTCCATGCCGTAGATGTCGCGATTGCGTTCGGTCGCGCCGGCGTAGAGCTTGCTCATTTCAGCGCCAGACCAGAAGCGTTCCTCGAAGCGATCCGCCTCATTGAGCGCGCGATC
>JAYTAY010000125.1:0-4633 GCA_043737255.1 Luteimonas sp. | reverse complement strand
CGCGGTCGTAGATCACCAGGCGCACGGTTACGCGCAATGGCGCGCCGTAGCTCATGCCGCGCTGGCGGCATTCGCGCTCATCGAACGCCGGCTCGCCGAGCTTGTAGCCCACGTATTCGAGCGAGGCATAGCCGTTGTAGCTGGTGATCGGGAATACCGACTTCAGCGCCGCGTGCAGGCCGCGATCTTCGCGCTTGGCCGGATCCGTATGCTCCTGCAGAAACTCGCGATACGAATCCACCTGGATGGCGAGCAGGAAAGGCACTTCGAGGATCGAGCCGCGCTTGCCGAAATCCTTGCGGATGCGCTTCTTTTCGGTGAACGAGTACATGGTGGCGGAGGCAGCGCTGTTGTAGGCGTTGCGGCCGGAAGTCTTGGTCGTGGAAGCTGGGGTCGTCATGGGGAGCTACCGCCTTCATCTGTGAACCGCGCGTCCGCGATTCGGGAAACAACGTGAATTGGAAAAATTGTCAGTTGGAAGTCGCTGGTAGTGTCGGCACCAGCACGCCCTGCCCGCTACTACCAACTAACAACTCGGGATACGCTTCATTCGGTTAGGTGTTTTGTCTTGAAACATCTGGAACGGCCAAAGGCCGGGAGCTTTCGCCCCCAGCCTTCAGTTGGTCGCCACGGCCGCTGGCGACGCAAGTACTGCTTACTTCACTTCTACCGCAGCGCCGGCTGCTTCGAGGTCTTTCTTGAACTTGTCGGCATCGGCCTTGTTGACCGATTCCTTGACGTTCTGCGGCGCGCCTTCGACCAGGTCCTTGGCTTCTTTCAAGCCCAGGCCGGTGATCGCACGGACGACCTTGATGACTTCGACCTTCTTCTCGCCGGCGGCTTTCAGCACGACGGTGAATTCGGTCTGCTCTTCAGCAGGCGCGGCAGCGGCAGCGGCCGGACCGGCAGCAGCCGCGACCGGGGCGGCGGCGGAAACGCCGAACTTCTCTTCCATCGCCTTGACCAGCTCCATCACCTCGATGAGGGTTTTGCTGCTGATCGCTTCGATGATCTGCTCATTGGAAAGGGACATTGTGTTTACCTCTTAACTGGATTGGATGTTGTTTTGGAAACGGCCGCTGGATTGGCCTGCGTCATGAATCGAATGTGTGTACCGAACGATCTGGTTATGCCGCCTGCTTCGTCTGGGCAACCGCGTTGGTGACGCGGGCAACCTGTAAAGCGGGTTCGGACAGCAAGCGCACCAGCATGGTGGCAGGCTGGACCATGACGCTGAGCAGCATCGACAACGCTTGATCACGGGTCGGCAGCGACGCCAGGACATCCACATGGGAGCCCGGGTACATCTGTCCGCCCATCGACACCAGGCGCGGTTTCAGCTTGTCATTCGCTTTCGCGAACTCCTTGATCAGGCGTCCGGCAGCACCGGGGTCTTCCTTCGAAAAGGCATACAGCAAAGGCCCAGTCAACGCGTCTTTGACGACGGCGTAATCGGTGCCTTCCACTGCGCGCGAGACCAGCGTGTTCTTGGCAACTCTCAAGAACACGCCGTCGTTGCGAGCCTTCTTTCGCAGCTGGGTCAGCTGCGCGACGGTGAGACCCGCGTACTCCGCGGCAACCAGCGAGTGCGCAGAACCTGCGACCTCGGCCAGTTCGGCAACGACATTCTTCTTCTGTGTCAGATTTAGAGCCATTGCACTCCTCCGTATTGCGATTCCGTCCTTCCGAATCCTCATCCGGACGGTCCATGAGCCGCATCGCTCCATCGACGCGGGGAACACCTTGCGGCGTTCCGGGTGGTGGCCGTTTCCAGCAGATCCAAACAAAGATCCTAGGAGGGTCGGCAACCATCTGCGCAGGCCCTGGTCCGCTTGCGCGAACGTGGGATTAAGCGATCCCGCTGACCACGACGGCGAATCCCTGCCGGTTGAGCATCCATGCCCGTCGTCGTTGCCGCGCTGACCGCGCCTGCGGTCTTTGACGGCGTTCGCGTCGGGTCGAAACCCTTGGCGAGGCCCTCAAATCCCACTAAGTGTCGATCGCAAGATCGACTCCTTTAAACGTCATCCCCTCGAAGGCGGGGATCCAGTGACTTTGGCTTGAGCCAGAAGCCAACGGTAAATCTGAAATTACTTGCAAAATCAAGAGCTGCATCCCGCCTTCGCGGGGATGACGATTTGACCCGCGCGCTATGCGCGCGGGTCAAATCGTCACTTCAGTGCAAGCGACGCCTGATCGACGATCACGCTCGGGCCCATGGTCGAGCTCATCGAGATTTTCTGCAGGTACTGGCCCTTGGCGCCGGACGGCTTGGCCTTGATCAGGTCGAGCAGCAGCGCTTGTAGATTGCTCTTGAGTGCATCGACTTCGAAGTCGGCCTTGCCGATCGTGCAGTGGATGATGCCGCCCTTGTCGGTGCGATAACGCACCTGGCCGCCCTTGGCGTTCTTGACCGCTTCGGCCGGATTCGGCGAGACGGTACCGACTTTCGGGTTGGGCATCAGGCCGCGCGGACCCAGCAACTGGCCGAGCTTGCCGACCACGCGCATGGCATCAGGAGTGGCGATGACCACGTCGTAATTCAAGTCGCCGGCCTGCATCTTCTCAGCCAAATCGTCCATGCCGACCGCTTCCGCGCCAGCGGCGAGGGCTTCATCGGCCTTCGCGCCCGGCGGACAGAACACGGCCACGCGAACTGACTTGCCGGTGCCTGACGGCAGCACGGTCGAGCCGCGTACCTGCTGGTCGGACTTCTTGGCATCGACGCCAAGCCGCACGGCGACGTCGACCGACTCGACGAACTTCACCTTGCTGTTGCCGCGGACCATGTTGATCGCTTCGTCGACCGCGTAGGCCTTGCCGGCCTCGATCGCGCTTTGTGCCTTGATTCGTTTGCTGGTCATGTCTCAGCCCTCCACCGTCAGACCCATGCTGCGGGCAGACCCCGCGATCGTGCGCACCGCCGCTTCCAGGTCGGCCGCGGTCAAATCGGGCTCTTTCGCCTTGGCGATATCCTCGAGTTGCGCACGCGTCACCTTGCCCACCTTTTCGGTGTTGGGGCGCTTGGAGCCGGACGTGACACCGGCCGCCTTCTTCAGCAACACCGAAGCCGGCGTGCTCTTGGTGATGAAGGTGAACGTGCGGTCCGAATACGCGGTGATGATGACCGGCGTGGGCAGGCCCGGCTCGAGCTTCGACGTCGCAGCGTTGAAGGCCTTGCAGAATTCCATGATGTTGAGACCACGCTGACCCAGCGCCGGGCCGACCGGCGGACTCGGGTTGGCTTGGCCAGCCTTGACCTGTAATTTGATGTAACCAACGACTTTCTTTGCCATTTCTGTTTACTCCTGGAGTTCAAGCGTCTGCACGTCTTGCGACTGCGGGACTCCTCCTCTTGCTTTGAATCGGTAGCCGGTAATCGGTAGCCGGAAGCTGGAAAGCACATTGCGTTCCAGTTGCCCGCTCCCGGTTCCCGGTTCCCGGCCTTTAGGCTTTCTCCACTTGGGCGAACTCAAGTTCGACCGGCGTAGAACGCCCGAAAATCAGTACCGCCACGCGCACGCGGCTCTTTTCGTAATTGACTTCCTCGACCACGCCGTTGAAGTCGTTGAACGGACCCTCGGTGACACGCACCATCTGGCCCGGTTCGAACAGGATCTTGGGACGCGGCTTCTCGACACCGTCCTGCACGCGCTGCAGGATCGCATCGGCCTCGTCGTCGCGGATCGGCAGCGGACGATCGGCGGTGCCGCCAATGAACCCCATTACCTTGGGTGTTTCCTTGACCAGGTGCCAGCTTTCGTTGTCGATGCGGGGGATACCCGATTCGTCGTGAGTGGTGATTTGCACCAGCACGTAGCCGGGGAAGAACTTGCGCTCGGAACGGCGTTTCTGGCCGGCGCGCATCTCCACGATTTCCTCGGTCGGCACCAGCACCTCGCCGAACCGCTCCTGCATCTCGGTACGCACGATGCGGTCACGCAATGCCTGCGCGACGGTCTTCTCGAAGCCCGAATAGGCATGCACCACATACCAGCGCTTGTTGTCAGTCGATGTCTGCACGTCCGTCTCTTTCCTCATTTGTCCTAGCGACCCAGCAACCACTTGACCGCCGATTGGATCACCAGGTCGAAACCGGCCAGGATCAGGCTGATCAGGATGACCACCGCGATCACGACCCAGGTCAGGCGCATGGCTTCCTGACGGGTCGGCCAGACCACCTTGCGCAATTCGAAACGCGATTCCGACAAGAACTCCCGCGTCTGCGCGCCTTTGCCGCTGGTCATGAACACGACCAGACCCAGCACCAGGCCGCCAATCACGGCGAGCACCCGCAACGGCGTCGGCCATTGCGTGAACCAGTAGAACGCGGCCATGCCCGCCACCACCAACAGCAGTGCGAGGGCGTATTTGACGACGTCGCCAGCAGAGCCGGCGGCTTTGTGTAGTTCGACCTTGCTGTTCACGTGACGCGAATCCCTCGCAAGAACCCGCACATCCATCTGCGGACTTCTCAATGTTTGATCAAAACGGCTATCCGGCCGTCCTTCTGTCTCGGGTGGCACGCCAGGAGGGACTCGAACCCCCAACCTGCGGTTTTGGAGACCGCTGCTCTGCCAATTGAGCTACTGGCGTATCGCTTGAAGCTGGTGCGGCTCCTCTAAAACCGTGC
>JAYTAY010000124.1:0-4639 GCA_043737255.1 Luteimonas sp. | reverse complement strand
TGCACACCCACGCGATCCCGCCGCTCGCTGATGAAGACCAGGACGGCTTCCGTCTGGCGATGCTGTCGTCGGGCATCGCCGCGGCCATGGTCGACCAGCAAGGACGCTGGATGGAGGTCAACGCGGCGTTCGAGCGGATATTCGGCTTCAGCGGGGCCGAGGTGATCGGCCGCCCCGCCACCGAATTCGTCCACCCGGACGACAGCGAAACCTCGCAAAAGCAGCTGCAAGCGGTGATCGACGGCGGCCTGCCTGGACCGGAGGTAGCCAGCCGCTACCTGCACCGCGACGGCACCGTGGTGTGGGTGCAGTCCAGTGTCGGCGTGATGCGCAACCATGCCGGGCAGCCACAGTCACTCATCGTGCAGTTGCGCGACATCAGCGCCCAACACGCCGCGACCGATGCGCTGCGCGAACGCAATCGTCTGCTCGAACAACGCGCACACGCGCAGGGTGTCGACCTGGAGGCCGCCAACCGGCAGCTCGATCTCTTGACGTTCGGCATCTCGCACGATTTGCGCGCGCCACTTCGGACCATCGACAGCTTCGCCAATCTGCTCGGCAAGCACGCGAGCGAGCGCCTGCAGCCCACCGACAACGAATACCTGCACCGGATCCGGGCGGCAGCCAAGCGCATGGCCAGCCTGATCGACGGCCTGGTGGAGTTGTCCTGCGTGGGCAAGGTCGAACTCAAATCCGCACACGTCGATGTGAGCCTGCTGGCGGAGTGGGCCATTGCCGAACTGCAGGAAGCCGAACCTTCGCGCCGCGCCAACATCGTGATTGCGCCGGGCTTGATGGCCCACGGCGACGAACGATTGTTGAAGACCCTGCTGGTGCAGCTGTTGCGCAACGCGTGGAAATTTTCGAGGGACCGCGATGAAGTGTCGATCCGCGTGGAGGGCAGACGCACCGACGACGGATTGCAAATTTCCGTACGCGATCAGGGCCTAGGCATCGACATGCGTTATGCCGACAAACTGTTCCAGCCGTTCCAGCGCCTGCACGGCGAACATCTTGGCGCGGGACACGGGCTCGGTCTGGCGGTCGCCCAGCGGATCGCGCAAAGACACGGTGGACAGGTGTGGGCCGAGTCCGAGGTCGGCGTCGGCAGCGTGTTCCATGTGCAGTTGCCGGATGCCAGTGGCGCCCAGCCCGGGACAGCGGAGACAAGCTTGCGCGATGCAGGTGCCAACGAGAGCCGGCCATGAACGACAAAGCGATCCTGTTGGTCGAGGACAATCCCGACGACGTTGAATTGACGCGGATTGCCTTTGAAGAAGCCAACATCGCCAAACAAGTTGATGGTCGTGCGCGATGGTGCTGAAGCGCTGGACTACCTGTTCACGCGTGGCGCGCACGCGGGTCGCGATGGACAGTGCAATGGGGGTGGCCGACGCCTCTCAAAGGACAGCCCGGTGCCAGGGAGTGGTCCGGACCCACCTCAGCGCGGGTACAACTGCTCCGCGCGCTGCCACAGGATCCAGCTGGTGGCAATGAACTTGTCGCCGCCCTGCGGACGGTTGCCGCGATGGGTGTGGATGAAAGTCGTTGGCGCAATCAACAGGGTGCCCGCGCGCGGCGCGATCTTGCGTTGCTGGAACAGGAACTCGGTTTCCCCCGCATCGAAGCCGTCGTTGAGGTAGATCGTCCACAGCAGATGCCGGTGCAGCGTCTCGCCACCGCCATCGCGCGGATACAGCTCGCAGTGCCAGTACGGATAGCCGCCTTCGACGGCGCGATACCACTGCAGGTTGATCGCGCCCGGACGCAGGCACGTCTGCGCCAGTTCGCCAAGCGCCGAGTTGTCCATGCCCTTGATGTCGTCGGCATCCACTCGCCGCATCGCGCCGTCGGCGCCGGGCTGTGCAGCATTAACGGCGCGATCAGCGTTTGCGGATAGCGACGCAAATACGCAAGCAGGCCGCCGTACACCGCCGCGTTCAAGGTTTGCTCGATGTGGGCCCACGCCGCATTGCCGGTGACCTGCAAATCGCGGCTGTGCTTGAGCTCCGGATGCACGCCGCCACCGACGCGGCCCGGTTGCAGCGCGTCGCTTTGTTGCAGCCGCGCGACGATGTGCGCGCAGGTGTCGCGATCGATCACATCGGGGATCACCTCGATGACGTCGACGGCCGTGTTGTCGTCAAGAGGGGTCTTGTGCGCGTCGTGTTAGGGGGCATGACGGCAGGGGAAGTGGGCGGCATTGTCGCTTGGCCGGTGTGTGTAGCGCGTTCTTCGACAGGCTCAGAGCCTGCCCCCGACTTGATCGGGGATGAGCGCACAACTTGATCCGCTCTACAAGGAAATGCATTACACGTTGTGCCTCACCACGGCTGCGTATGCTGCCGAGCACACCGGCGAGCAACGGAGTTCCGACCGATGAATCTTTCGATGCCACATTTCGCGCTGCTCTTGAGCTGTCTCGGCTTCTGCGCATGCGCCGCCCCTTCCGCCCCCGAGCCGGAATCCGAACCCATGACCACAACCGCTTCCGAAAAAAACGCGGCTCCTGAAATACCTGCATCAGCAGGCATGTCGGACGCCTCCATCACCGGCGCCATCCGCATCGGCACCCGCGCCGCTCCGGCCATGCGCGTCTGCGCGATGGCCGTGTCCGGCACAGGTCACCACTGCGTCCTGACCGCCGACGGCGCCACGCAATACCGGATCGACAACATCCCCGCCGGCCGCTACCACCTCGTCGGCTGGGTTGGTGAAGGTGAATTGAAGCTTGTCGCGCATGCGGACATTGTTCGCTGCGTGCGTGCGCCGTGTCCGCCGGATCAATTGCGTGAAGTCAACGTCGCCGCAGGACAGGCAGTGACAGGGATCGACTTGGCCGCGCCGTACACCGCAGTGCCGGAAGGCTGGCCCAGCGAGCCAGCCAATTGATGCTTTCGTAGGAGCGCCCCATGGGCGCGATAGGCTATACCGGCAGAGCGATCGCGCCGATGGGGCGCTCCTACAAGGACATCTGCGGATGATCTGGCCTGAGGCATAACCGTTGTAGGCTTGCGCCAACCATCTTGACGCGCGCGCATGCCCCATCTCACCTGGCCGGAAATCCGCGGCAAAGCCAATGCGTTCGCCAAGGACTGGGCAGGCGTCACTTCGGAGCGTGCCGAAGCGCAGACCTTATGAAATGAGTTCTTTGCCGTATTGGGCGTGCAACGCCGGCGCAAGGTGGTGTTCGAGAAACCGGCTGAGCGGTTCGGCAAGAAAGCCAAGGGGCGCATTGACGTGTTCTGGCCCGGGACCCTGTTGGCCGAGCACAAGAGCGCGGGCGAGAATCCTGATGCCGCCTATACACAGGCGACCAACTATTTCGCCGGCATCAGCGACGATGAACTGCCCAGATTCGTCGTAACTATTGCGGAAGAGCCAATCCATCAGCACAGCTAAGGTCTAACAGCCTGGTTCCGGCTTGCGCCTGAGGTCAATGGGTTGACCGACGAATGACACTCAGGCGGCGTGCAATCGCACGCTGTTTGCCTGCCTGCGCATCAGGGCGGCCAGGGTTTTGCGCGACAGCGACAACATCAACAACGGCGCCGCCGGATCTGCCGATATCAGCACGCGCTCGGCAGCGTCCATCACGTCAACCGCGGCCTGCGAGCCGTCCGTGCCCAGCATCGAACGCAGACGGCGCAGCTGCGCTTCGAACCGGCGCTCAAACTCGTGGCTGCATCCCTGCCCGGCGCAACGCACCACCTCCTGCATCATGGTCTCGGTGCGCTCCAGCTCCACCAGAAATTCGTCCGCTGCAATCATCATCGTTCGCTTCTGCTCAGCTTGATTACTCCCGCGATCATCAATTCGCATTCGTGAGGGTGCGGTGTAGATGAGGTGAATGACTGAATGAACCCGCCGCGACGGCTTCGCCTGCACTGAATTGTTGAAGGACCAATGTCGTGGCACCCAGACCGCCCACGCCAACCGCAGAAACAACCCGATCTTCGATGACTGCCGAGCAGAATGGGACCGATGTCAGTGCGCGGGACGACTTCGTAGCGCATGAGGCGTGATCATTACCCTGCGCTCGCAGCGTCAGACACTTCGCAGAGAATCGGATCGAACTGTGCCAGCGCCGCTGCAGCTTGCATGTGAGGCATGGCTTCCGGATTCTTCCGCATGGCTTCAAAGTGGGCCATGCTCTCCCACTGGGCGTAATTCACAAATTTCCTACCGTCCAGGCTGCGATGGATATTGGCTGAAACAAAGCCTGGAAGGTGCTTCATGGTGTGTTGCGTGGCATCAATGAGTAGCGTCACGAGCGCTTGCTGATTTTGCGGAGCGGCAGTGAACACATTGATGAGCGTGAGTATGCTGCGACCCTTTTCGATCATGGACATGTCGTTGCTCCCTGAGTCTCGGGGAAGCGGTTTGCGGCCTGACGCCAGCGTCAAGCCGAGCCGCGAAACGGCTTCAGCTTGAATGAATGATCAGGCGCGACCCTGCCCCGAAAATTCTTCCTGCGAGCGTGGAGCGTCGGGGAGTTGCTCATCGAGGGATTGGCGATACTTCAGGCACCCCCGAAGGAACACCGGCCACTCTGGGACAACGGGTGAAACACCAGAATGCTCGGGCAAGAGCTGCCAAAGCGCCGGCTGATGCCAGCAAAGAGCATGTCCGGTAC